>CALKDV010000209.1 GCA_938084085.1 uncultured Nannocystaceae bacterium | reverse complement strand
TCGAGCACGACGATTCGACCGTCCACCGAACCGCCCTTCGACACGGCACAAAACAGATTCATCCCCATCTCCCGCGCCTCATCGACGTCAATAATTCGAGTCCCGAGCCCGACCTCGTCCCCCCAGTCCACCAAGAGATCCGCGAGTCGATCGGGATCGGCGATATTCGAGGGAAGATCACACAGCGCCCGCGCACGATTCATGGCGCGCGTCACCACGAGTCGATGTTGAAGGCGCTCCGAGACCTGCTGCACTTGTGTGCGACTGCAGATCACGTGGATCTCTTTAAGCTCGGAGGCAGGCACCCCGGGGCGAAAGCCCTTGGCCCGATACGCGCGCAACATCATCCCCTCCACGAGATCGCAGATGTCGCCTGTGACACACTCCACGGGGATCACCGCCCGGCGGATGCCGGAGGTGTGGCAAGCGCGCTCCAGCACCGCTCCGAGCGCGCGGGTTTCATGCGCCCACGCCGCGTTCGCCTCGAAGGGACCGAGGGCGCCCCCGTCCAAGAAATCATCTCGCTCGCGGGCGGGGGCCCGACATGCGACGAGGATCCGCGGCACCTTCAACTCGCGGGCTTCAAGCCACGAGATCGCGTCTTCTTCCCAGTAGATGAGCCGCGAAGCCCTCTTTCGAGCGTGTGCGCGGAGGATGGGTGGAAGGTGTCGGTCGCCGTCGCTAGGGCAGACCGAGATGATCACATCACCCGTGACCTTCTCCAACGCCCGATGCGTGACGCGTACCTTCACCGCGGTGAGCATACCATCATCACTACGCTGGTATAAAGACCACGTGACGGCCGACCTCCCAACTCAACCTGAGATCGTAGTGATCAAATTTGGAGGGAGCAGCCTCGCGAGTGTGGAGCATATTGAACGGGTCGCGGACATCGTCGCGTCGCGCGCGAAGACGCACCGCGTCGTGGTGGTGGTCTCTGCCATGGGAAAGACGACCGACGCCCTCGTCCAACAGGCGCGATCGTTGTGCGAGACCCCCAACCCGAGAGAGTTGGACATGCTACTCTCCACCGGAGAGCGACAGAGCATGGCGATGCTCGCGCTGGCTGTCTCCGCGCGCGACGTCGGGGCCATCAGCCTGACCGGCTCGCAAGTCGGGATCATTACAAACCACCAACACGGTCGCGCTCGCGTCGTTGAGGTGCGCCCATTTCGAGTCGTCGACGAGCTTGACGCCGGACACCGCGTCGTGGTGATCGGTGGATTCCAGGGAGTTTCCTATAAGCGGGAGGTCACGACCCTCGGACGGGGTGGCTCGGACACCACCGCCGTCGCGCTCGCCGCTGCCCTGGGGGCCGACTGTGAAATCTACAGCGACGTCGCCGGCGTATTCTCCGCCGACCCACGAATCGTTGACGCTGCGACGCCGCTGCCCGAGCTGGACTACGTAACCATGGGCGCCCTCTCGCGTGCCGGCGCCAAGGTGCTCCACGCGAGCGCCGTCGAACTCGCGGCAGAACTCGGCGTCGTCATCCACGCGCGAGCGACCCACGGCGCTCCCACGCAAACCCGAATTCATGGCGTGAAGGCCTCAGAGCCTCGCGCCCTCGCCGTGGCCTCCGATCGAGTCCTCCTCATACGAGCGAAGGTCCGCGCGCAGGAGTCTGACGGCGTGCGTGTGTGTGAGACTGCGGCGAAGCTTCTCGAGTGCTTTGAAGCCTGCGATCTCCAATATGTGACGTGGACCGGTGAGGAGTTGAGCGGATGGATCTCTCGTACCCAGCGAGACGACGTGACCGAGGCGCTCGCTCGCCTGCGGGCCCGCGTCGTCGCGCTCGGCGACCCATGTGTGGAGTTGCAGCCCGTGATGTGTGCGTCCATCTCCATCATCGGACCCGAGCTCAGCGAACTGCGGGGGATCGCTCCGGCCCTCGGAGCTGCGCTGCAAACCCTAGAGATCCCGCTGCTCCGCATGGAGCATGCGCGCTCCGTCGTCCGGGTATTTGTTCCGGAGGCGCACCAAGACAGGGCGACACGCGAACTCCACGCGCGCCTCGTCGACGCCCGCTGAGGCGTCCGTCACTCTCGAATAACGATCGTCGTGCCCGGGCTCTCGAGACTTGAGTGCACCCCGTGCCACCCCGTGGGGAGGTTGGGCGTGGTCCAGTCAAACAACCACCGCGCGTCCGAGGGTCCGAGATTCACGCATCCATGACTGCGAACGTGGCCGAAGCTCCGGTGCCAAAATGCGCCGTGAAGCGCGTAGGAGCCCTCGAAGTACATGACCCACGGGACGTCTTGAATGGCGTAGTTGCCGTCGGTGCCGGTCGTTCCGTCCATATTGGAGGTGACCATTTTGCTCCGGATCCGCCAGCGCCCGGTGGGCGTGTCGAAGGGCTCCTCCTCGCTCCCCTTGCGCCCGGTGGAGACAAGGGTCACGTACACCGGGATGCTCCCCTGATACGCCACCAAGATCTGATCTTTGAGGCTCACGTCAATCCAACGGTCGTACGCTTCGAGGCCCTCCGGGATCGGCTGCAAGGTCGGGAGACGAAGATGCGACTTGCGAACGAACTGCCCGTCCGTCGTCACCATATACGTCCGACCATTCACCTCGGCCTCCTCGACCAACTCTAGAAAGGTCCGCTTCTCCAAGACCTTTCGAGACCGAAGCTTGCCGTCGTCGTCCATGTCCCAAAGCTTGGTTCCCCCCCGCTTCATCACAAAGCCGACCGGGAAGCCGTGCCCCTCGAGAAGCTCGGCACCCTTAAAGTCTTTCGCGGCGTATTTCGCCACGTCCGTTGTCTCGACGTACGCGCCGCGTGCCGTGTACCAATACGAGTGGGCGCCCTCGTCCACAGATTCTGCGAGCGACACAAAGAACCCCTTCTCGAGCCAGGGGTGCTGGCGCGCGAGGGGCAACGGAGCGAGCTCCTCCACAACCTCTTCGGGGGGTTCTTGTGCGTCCTCTGCGTTTGGCGGAGGCTGCTCGGCGCCCGGCGTCGACCCAGCCGCGCCGGAGTCTTTTGGCGCATCGCCGGACTCCTCCGGCGTAGTCTTCGACGCAGCGGCCTTGATGACCGCGCCCACGGCCGCCTTGTCCACCGCCTTCGCGGACGGCGTGTCCGTCTTCTCGTCCGGCCCCTTGTCCGTCTTCTCGTCTGTCCCCTTGTCCACTTCCACGCGCGGAAGATCGGTCGGCCCTGGGAGCGCCGCCTCTGGGAGCGCGGCCTGTTTTTTCGCCGGGCCGTCGGCGACCACGGCCAGTTTCTTCGGGGGCGGCGCGGCGGCAGCGTCCGTGTCCGCCGCCTTGCCTTCACCCGCAGGCGCGGGCGCGGGCGCGGGCGCAGGCGCGGGCGCGGGCGCGGGCGCAGGCGCAGGCGTTGTCCCAGGCGCAGGCTCCCCGGTGCGCTCCGACTCCCGGCCCTCTCGGAGCTTCTCCGCCCGCTCGTACTCTGCACCGTTTGGAACTCGCCACCACATCGGAGCGTTCCACTTCCGTACGTACGCCCAATCATAGGGTGACGCGGAGTCCATGCGCGGCGGCGGCGGCGGCTTGTGCATATAGGGCGGTTTGTTTTGAACGACGATCCCCTTGCTCGCGCATCCAAAGCCGCCCCCCTCAAGGGCGTACCACCCCTTCCGACACCCCTCCTTGGAGATCTTTGGCGTCGTCTTCAGCCGCTGTCCAAACCGCAAGAAGCCCAACTTTTTCGCGTCCATCGTTGGCTCCGCGTAGACAACGACGACCTCATAGCCTGCGAGTCCATGCAGCGTGAGCTCGTCGGCCGGCGGCGCTGGCATAGGGAAACTCAGTTCGCCGTAGCCTTCGGGGGGCTCGGTCCGTGCCCACGGTTCTTCGACCTCCCCGGTGGTGCCCGTGGTCTCCTCTTCACCGTCGCCAGAAGACGAGTCAACGAGACCCGTCGTCGAGGAATCAGAAGAGCCGTCCTCAGCCCGCGCGGACCCCGTCGTGTCCGCCGCCAACGTGTCCCTTTCGGCACTCAAGCCTGTCTGCGTGGAAGGCCCTGGCGTCCCCGACGAATCCTCTGGAAGATCGGGTGACGAAGGACATGCCGTCACCCCTAGAAGGGTGCCGAGGAATAAGGAGAGGCGTGGACGTGAAACCTGCATTTGGAGCCGCACAGCGCGAACGCGCCACGACCATAGTTGATTCCAGGCAAAAGCGCACATCGCCATCAAAAAATCAGGCGCGAGCGGCGATGCCTGCGCCGGTGATGCAGCCGCGATCTGATCCCACGCCGGGCTCGGCTCAACCCGCGGGGCGCTGCCAATCCAGGGCTCGAAGGCTCGCAAACCAATTGGGGACCGTCGCAGCGATGCCGGCGGCCTCAAGTCGCTCTCGACCCCCTTGCATCTCCTCCACCCGAACGCCCTGATCGTCGAGGACCACGAAGAGCGGGTATCGGTTCAGCACCCGATCCCACTGGGTCCGAAGGCCGTTGAACTCGTCCATGCGCACGGCTTTTTGCCACTCTTCCTCCTTGAGTTCGATGATCCGCACGTCCTCGATCGTGCCCCGTGGATGCAAATTGCCGAGCTCGATCTCCAGATCACGACACGGCTCACACCAATCCGCCGAGAAGAGTACAGCCACGCGCTTCCCCTCCTTCACCGTCGCCGCACGCATCCGCTCAAAGCCCTTCACGAGGGGCTCGTCGGTCGGCCGGAGACGGCGGATGTCATAGCCGACCATCGAGAGTTCATTTTCCCGCGCGGCAGGGGTCGATTTCTCCACGCCTCCCGCCTGCGTCGCGCCCTCGCTCCCAGACGGAGCCTGACACCCAAATACGGAACACCCAAACACCATCACTGGAAAAAAATTCCTTCGACTATTCATCGTCATCCTCTTGAGACCGTTCTCCGGCGAGATCCTGCGCCATCATCGTACGTGCCGTCTCCGCGTCGAAGCCGCGCCCGAGGAGACAGTAAAGTTTGGTCAAGGTGGCCTCTGGCGTCATGTCGCCACCGCTTACCACGCCGATGTCTCGGAGCTTCGCGCCAGCCCCGTACCTCCCCTGACGCACCCGACCGCGATGGCACTGGGACGTGTTGACGACCACGATGCCTCCGTCCATGGCACGCTGAAGCGCGCGCATGAAGGAGGCGTCATCCGAGGGGACATTGCCCGTCCCGTAGCTCTCCAATACGAGCCCTCGTACTGGAGCTTGCGTCAAGAGCTCAAGCGCTTGCCCGCGCAGGCCCGGATACACG
>CALKDV010000208.1 GCA_938084085.1 uncultured Nannocystaceae bacterium | reverse complement strand
GACGCTCATGCCCATGACCGCTCCACCACGGAACGCGATCTTCAGCGCGGGCGCGAGGCCACCGCGGGCCGCCGCCGCCGTGCGAACGTTGGCGCGCGTCGCCACCCGCATCCCGAAGAAACCTGCGAGACCGGAGCACGCAGCGCCGAGCACGAAGGAGAGCGCGACCAGCGGGTGGGAGCTCGCCTCATTGGCGGTGAGCCCAAGAATAACCGCGACCGCCACCACGAACAACGCGAGCACCTTGTACTCAGCGGCGAGGAACGCCATCGCGCCCTTGAAGATCTGCTCCGAGATCTTCTTCATCCGGTCGGTACCGATCTCTTGCTTGTTGATCCACGTGGTGGTGATAAACGCGTATGCGAGCGCGACCGCGCCCGCAACGGGGATGAAATAAAGAAGTGTTTGAATATCCACTTGAAGGTTCCTTCGATGGCTAGGTAGCCGTGGTGTTGAAGAGGTTCATCGCCTGCGCAGGTCCGTCCGTAACCACGGCGGTTACGGCCTGGCAGGCCAGTCGAATCATGTCGGGGAGCTCTGCGACGTCCGAATCGTCGAACTCTGAGAGCACCCAGTTGGAGACATCGTTGCGACCGTGCTTCGGTCGTCCGATGCCGAGTCGAATGCGCAGAAAATCGGGCGTCCCGAGACGCCCGATGATGTCACGGAGACCATTGTGTCCTCCGTGGCCCCCACCAGTCTTCACAGCGACCCGACCAAAATCAAAGTCCAACTCATCGTGTACAACGACAAGCTGGGACGCGGGGACTTTGTGGAAGCGGGCAGCAGCCATGACCGATTTTCCGCTGACATTCATAAAGGTTTGGGGACGGAGCACGACACAACGAGCCGCCGACACCCGGCAGGTGCTGACAAGCCCGTCAAAGCGTTCGCGCCACGTGGCGTAGGAGTCGTGGGTCTCCACAAAGGACTCGACCGCCATGAACCCGACGTTGTGTCGAGTGCTGGCATAGCGGGCGCCCGGGTTTCCGAGCCCAACGACCAGCCATGGCGCATCCAAAGACATGAACTCCTCACGTGATTCGTCCCTCGCCTAAGGCGTCGTCGTCGTCGCCGCGTCCTCTGGGGCGCCCTTGGGCGCGTCGATGAGCGCCATGACGGTGTCGGGTGCCTCAAGCAGGCGGGCGCTCTCCAAGGGAACGTCGGACAGCAAGAGCTGGCCACCGATGTCGAGCGAGCTGATGTCGACCGCGAGCTCCACGGGGACCAGCGCCGGCTTCGCCGCCACGCGGATCTCGCGACGGGTGGTCTTTATCTTGCCACCGGCTGCGACGCCGACGGAGCGACCGAAGTAGCGCACCGGGATCTTTACGAACACCTCTAGCTCTGGATCAACACGCAGGAAGTCCACGTGCATGAAGGTGTCCTTGGTGGGCTCGATTTGGCAATCCGCGATGACGCAGCTCTCCTTCTCGCCGTCTTCGATGTCCACGACGAAGTACGTATTGAGCTTGCGCTCCGGGTCGATGGCCCTGCGCAGCTCTTTTGGGTCGAGGGAGAGCTTCAAGCTGTCTTTTCCGCGACCGTACATCACACCGGGGATTCGACCCGCCGCGCGCAATTTCCTCGAAACGCCCTTGCCACTGTTGGTCCGCGCTTGCGCGGTGATATTTCCGTAGTCACTCATTTTTTTTGTACTCCGAACCCTCTAAAAGAGGGCTTTGTTTGGGGTGGTGGAGGTCGCCGGATAGGTGCCGTAGCCCTTCGAACACTATGATCGAAACCGCTGGCTCGCCGCCGGGGAGACCTTGATTGATGGCTGGGATTGTCTAGCCGAACAGGCTCGAAATGGAATCTCCATGGTGAATACGCTTGACGGCCTCTCCGATGAGCGCGCCGACGCTGAGGACCTCGAGGCAATCGCACTGGGCGCTGCGCTCGTCCTGGTTAATAGTGTTGGTGACCCACACCCGCTCGAGCGCGGAGGCGTTGAGGCGATCGACCGCCGGTCCCGAGAGGACGCCGTGCGTCGCCGCGGCGAACACCTGCTTGGCGCCCTGGTCCTTTACCGCCTGGGCGGCGTTACAAAGGGTGCCCGCGGTGTCGATGATGTCATCGATGAGGATCGCGCGCTTGCCTTTGACCTCGCCGACCAGGTTGTAGACCTTGCTCTCATTGGGCGAGTCGCGGCGCTTGTCGATGATGGCGATGCCGCAGTTGAGAAATTTCGAATACGCCCGGGCGCGCTCCACCCCTCCCGCGTCGGGCGACACGACCACGGTGTCCTCGCCGCCGAGCCCGAAGCGCAGCAGCGCGTCCTTGAACACGGGGGTGGCGTAGAGGTGATCGAAGGGGATATTAAAGAAGCCTTGGATTTGCCCGGCGTGCAGGTCGACAGACAGCACGCGGTCCGCACCGGCGGCGGTCAGCAGATCCGCGACCAGCTTGGCCGAAATCGGGGTTCGCGGCTTGACCTTCCGGTCTTGGCGCGCGTAGCCGAAGTAGGGCACGAGGGCCACGATGCTCGCGGCGCTCGCCCGCTTGAGCGCGTCGATCATCACGAGCAGCTCCATCAAGGTGTCGTTGGCTGGTGAGCAGGTGGGCTGCAAAATAAAGCAGTTCACCCCACGCACGCTCTCGCTAATCTCTACGAAGATCTCGCCGTCGGCGAACCGAGAGATTTTGGCGCGACCCTCGGTCATCCCGACGTACTTGCACATCTCCGAAGCGAGCGGCTTGTTGGCGTTCCCAGCGAAGATCGTGATGGCCTTGTTCAACATGGGTCTACTCGTGCGCTCGAAGGCTGTCGGGAAGGGGTCGAGGCGGGCTGACTCATACCGAATGCGAGCGCCGAGTTCGAGCCAACTAGGCGAACCGAAACCTCCCTCCGGCGTGAGTTCACGCAGGAAAGAGGGCTGGGGCGGCAGGATTCGAACCTGCGAATGTCGGTACCAAAAACCGATGGCTTACCGCTTGCCGACGCCCCAGTGGGAAGGAGGTGAAGGTTCACGCACCAGCCCGTGCTGCGCAGGTCAAACCGACACAGCGGGCGGGTTATAGTGGGCGGGCGTTCCGGGTGTCAACTGGCCAGACCAACCGTAAGAGTCGCTGAGAACCACGGCGTCGCAGAGATGCGTGATCCGCGCTCATCGGTCGCCTCGACGCGAGAGTCCTCCCGCGCACACTCGATCGATAGAATCGGCCACTGACCACGCAACTCCGAGAGCCTCCCGATCTTCAAAAACTGTTCAGAACGACGTTTTGGACTTTTTTTTGGGCATTTGACGCCGTCGAGGAGGGCCAACTTGCGCAATCGGGCTGCGACGCACTCGGGTGAAGGCTCCAGCTGCGGGCCACTCGCGCCACTCGCAGCGCGCCCCGCATGGCGTCGATGGCGCTAAATCTTCCGACTCCGCAATTCTGTCGTGAGGTCATTTCTCCAACACCGTCTATCATCTCGGCCAACGACGCCATGCGCGACGAAGCCTACAAAGTATGTCCGGACTGCGATGGACGTGCGAACGAAGAGCACCGGTTTTGTCCCTCGTGTGGGACAGATCTCGCCGCCGTTGAGGTGCAAGCCGGGGACTTGTGGCTCGGCACGACCATCGAGGGGCGGTACCGACTAGACGAGGTCATCGGCACCGGCGCCATGGGACGTGTCTACCGCGCCACGCA
>CALKDV010000207.1 GCA_938084085.1 uncultured Nannocystaceae bacterium | reverse complement strand
GTGTCCGATCCGCGGCTTTTCTTTACAGCGCGGGCGTCCGAGCGCGAGATTTCAAACGCATCGAGCCCTCGATAAAGGTCCCGCATTAGCTGGGTGGGGGTCTGTTTGACCGGGGAGGTTTGTTCTCTCCGGGTCCCCGGGTTCGCGCGAGGCATGGGCGATGGTTCTTCGTTGAGATTAAGGAATCGTCTGCGCCGAATTGATCAGGCCAGGAGACGCCGGCTCGGGGCCCACCCACGTGAAGTCGGTGGCGTTCGAGCCGTTTCCGATGCGCTGGAGTGAGAGCCCGACGGCCGTGTTGGCTGTCTCCGTGACGCCGATGTCTATGGAGGTGAGCCCCGCGGCGGGCCCATCGATGGCGGTCATCGCTCCCTCGTAGCTGAGGAACTCCACCACGGTGGCGCCGTTGAAGACCAGAGCGATTCCGTCGGGCGCCCCGTTTTGGATGCCAGGGTAGTCCAGGGCGCTCGCGCCGTAGCCGTTGCCCTCATCGGGCATGGTGACTCCGCCGCCGAAGGTGCCGGTGCCGTAGGAGTTGCCGCCATTGCCGTTGTAAAATTCTAGGCTCCAGCACGATAACTCGACGCCGGCAACCCCCGCGAGTTCGACGAACTCGCCCGCGTCCGCGCCGTCGTTGTCGTAGTGAAGTTCGTTGATCCACACCTGCGTGCCGTCTCCTGGGCAGCCGTCGCCGTCGCCGTCACCGGTGGTGGAGGGGTCGCCATCGCCATCGCCGTCACCGGTAGTGGAGGGGTCGCCGTCGCCGTCACCGTCGCCGACGCCGTCGCCATCGCCATCGCCATCGCCGGTATCGACGCCCGTGTCCGATGCCGTGCTCGCCTCGCCGATCGTCGCAGACTCATCGGTCTCCGTAGCGCCTCCACATGCGGGGGTAATTCCGAGGAGCGTGAGGCACAAGCGAAGGGAGGTGCCCGAGGCAATGCGTGGACTTCTACTCACGATTGTTTTTTCAATTCTCATGCGCCTGGCTCCGACGTTGAGCCTAGCGTTGATCGCCACCGTTGCCCATGAAAGCGCCGGCTCATAGGCCGGAATCGTCCGCGCAACACCCATCATTCAGCATGCGGTTTTAAACGGCGTTTTGTCTGGGTTCCGAGGTCCGACTCCGGCTGTGCATGGACGCTCAAGGAGCGATCAGCCAGTCCATCTCAAGGATGGACTGTCCCGTGCGTCGGCCTACATCAAGGTAGCGGCCGGCGTTAAAGTTAAAGTGGAAGTTCCCTGGGATGTCGACGTTCACAAGGTCAGAGGTGTTCACGTAGAGCACCCGCCCGGGCGCTTGGGATTCGAGGGTCGCGACTGCGGTGAGGCGCGCGGCGCGGAGCGCCTCGTCGAGCGTGGGCCCTTCCACAATGATGGCAGGGAGCTGTGGATCGTTGAGAGCTGAACGCACGTCATTGACCAGCGCGACGAGGTTGTCTGCGTACTCGGGGACAAGTCCATCTTCAAATTGATCGTTCCAACCCTGAAGCCACACGAACCCCGCGATCTGGTAACCGCGCGCGTGAAGATCCCGGGGGAAGGTCTCGGCCAGCCCCGTATTTTGGAACGTGGTGAAGTCGGAAATCATCGCAGAATAAAGCGGGCCTGGGGTTCCTCCCGCGCTGGGCGGACGCCAGTCGATCCCAAGGGTTGTACCTCCATAGGCGGCCTTGAACATGACGATGGGGGTGTCCCACGCCTCGCCGAGCACCTCTCCCATGCCGAGCTCGGGTCCGAGAAAAGAAGAGGTTGCGCCGAAGCCCGGCTCAAGGAGACCGGGCGGCTGGGGGTTGGGCTCATCGCTCGTGATGGCGACCCACACATCGTCGCGGGGAGTAAGGAGCGTCGTGGACTCCACGCCTGACGCAATGAGACTCTCCAGAGACATGGCCTCTTCCCAGTCAGCAGTGTCCGTGTCTTGCAATGGACCATACCCTTGCATATTGGACTGACCAGCCATCAAGAACACCTGCACCGGCGGGAGGGCGGGCGCGCCGTCGCCAGACTCAGCGCCACTCTCGTCTCTGCTGCCATCGGTGTCCGAGGTTCCTTGCGTGCCGCTTTCTCCCGGACCGCCGAGTGTGTCGGTCGCGGAGCAGCCGAGGGCAGTCATCCCCATGAAGAAAATGGTGGAGAGGTCGAGGCGATGGGCGGCTGCGTGCGGACCGGCCTTTAGAGACATGATAGTTGACAGCTTCGTACGTGGTGACGGAGCGGCGAGCCTCTCGCGCGTCTCGGCGGACATTTTGTGAGCCACACGGCGCTACTGACCAGCGCTCTCGCGCGTTGTTTTCAGCCAGGCGTGCGCTTCGTCCACGTCGGTGAACATACGAAAGGGCACTGGGACTCCGGTCATCATGAAGCGTGAGACTTGGACAACAAATTTCTGTGTGACGGATTGACCCGTGAGGAGAGCGATACCAGACAACTTGTCAGCGAGCGTTCTTACCCTGGCGATAATCTCTGCGCGGCTGGCGGCATTGGGGACGTCGGTGGCTCGGACATCGACGAGCAGCGACACGGCTGTGTGGCTGGCCATACGGTCAGCCATCTCCTGAAAAATGAGATGAATATACTCCGTGACGATTCCTTCTCGAGGCACCGTCCAGACTAGCGCGTGCTCATCGCTCGACGTGATGTGGTCGTCGATGGAAATTTCGTGCTCCTCGGTCTTATCTAGCAATCCCGCATGCCCCGTCTCTGTCCGCATGATTAGTATGGTCGATTCATCGCGCGTTTGGCAACGATTAATCTAACAGTGGCCGTCTCGGGCCCACGCAGGCGAGACTGCTGCGGGGCCGCAACCTCTTCGTCTGAGGACCAACCCCGCGAAACAGCCTCGGCGCTCCCTCGCGTCAGTCAAAACGCTCACCGCAACTTTTAGGGTGGGGTGCTAGTTCAGCCAGGTAGTCGAGGCACGAAAATTGACAGTGCCAGCCCTACTCCTCATTGGGGACGGCTGGCGCAGCTGAGTCATCATCGAAAACGCGAGGACGGCGCTAGCAGTCGACGCCCATCTTACCTGCGACGTAACGTGGCCAGCCAGGCCGTAGCTTTATCGATGGACTCGAACGCACGGAGCGGGACGCCAAGTCCGGCCATCATGAAGCGCGTCAGATTAACCAACAATATGTGGACCTTGGACTTTCCCACAATGATTGCGACACCGCAAAGACGATCGTTGAGATGTTTGACACCCGCGATAATTCTGGCGCGACCGGCAGGCGTCGGCATCGATGCGTTGCGCAAGTCGACGATCAAGCCTGGATCTTCCCGATTTCCAAAGGCCTCCTCGATCTCGTCAAACATGAGACCGATATATTCGGCCAGATACCCCTGTGCTGGGACGGTCCAAACCAGTGACCGGTCGTCCGCCCACGAGAGAACCTCGAAGGGTTTGGTTGGAGGATCTTGACCCTGCTCATTAACGCTCACGCTCCCCGGAAACTAGTACAAGGCCAGGCTTTGTCCAAGTATGGATCGTGACGAATTGCCGAACGGCGGGCCGTTTCATCGAGTCCTCAATTGCGTGTGCATCGATTCTTCCCACCAATCAAATTAGGCGCGGATAGACCGTTTTTTTAGATAAAAATTCAGGACTCTTCTTTTTCGCCGACAGCAAAGGACCATTCGTGAGGCTCAGCTAGTGTCGCGGCGCTCGCGGCGGCCGCGGCGCTGGCGCGAGTCACGCAGCCCCATGAATGCGAAGCGAACGTCCAAGTTTGGACGGCAGGATCACCGCGAAACTCAGACATCCTCGAATCGAGAGACCTCGGTTGAAAGCCATAAAATTCCATTAAAAATGAGAGTGGATCCGATCCATGTCGCCTTGTCGCCATGTCGCCTTGTCGCCGCGGACTGAATTGTGGTCCATCGGTTCGTCGCGAATCCACGCTCTATCTTTTCATAGCTCTGCACTCGTCACCAAACGTGTCGGGTGGATTCCGGGTGCCCCTGTGGCGATCCCAGCAGTTTGTGGAGGGCCATCTTGGCGACCCATGACGACACCGGGCACGGGGAGGTGAGCCTGAGAGCGGAAGAGACGGCGGAGCGTGGGGGTGATGCTCGCGAGGATGTCGAAACGGACGCCGTGCCGTGTTCATGTTGTGTGTGCAAACTCGATGACCAGCGTCAAAAGTGCTGAGGCTGAGGCTGAGGCTGAGGCTGAGGCTGAGGCTGAGGCTGAGGCTGAGGCTGAGGCTGAGAATGAGGCTGAGGCTGAGGCTCTGGCTAGGGCTCGAGAAGAACGCGGGCACACGCGGTGTAGTGAAACACCGGAAGCGTACAACGCTGCGACGCTGCGAGCTGCGACGCCGCGACGCCCGCGGTGGCAACATCGCTGGAATGAAACCATGCGTGGAGTGCGGCGATTTCGGATCCGATATTGGCCGCGGAGGGTGGCAGCGAACGCTCCTGGGCGTGAGCTACCGTCGCTGCCGAACTCTCCGTACGGGGTTCATCGAAGCGCGACGGCTGTCCGCTCGATTCTTGATATCCTCTCCTGTGGGCAAGTTTCTTCCGGCGTTTGTAATGGGTGTCATCGCTGGCAGTGGAGCCCTGTGGGCCTGGCATAGTTCGCAGCTCTCCGCCACTTGCGGCGGCGTCTGTGGAGCGGGGACCGAATGCCTACAAGGACGTTGTGAGGTGCGACCCGAGGTCGTCGAGGCCGACGAGCCGCTGCCGAAGAAAAAATCCAAGAAGAAGCGGCGCAGGCGAAAACGCAGCGGCGAAAAATCCGACGGCGCATCCACCAAGGACGCGCGGGTAAACGACAGCCACGTACCGCGCTTTAACGCGAAGAAGACAAAGATGATCGGCGAGGAGACTGGGAGTGAGCGCCTCAGTGATGCAGCGATCAATCGGGAGCTCGCCAAGCTCGATGGGAAATTCCAGAGGTGCATCGCGGCGGCGGCCAACGCGAGTGAGGCCGAGCTCTCCTCGGGCCGGATCGCCTACGAGTTCGGCATCGCGCCTTCGGGTAAGGTGACCGGTGTGAACGTGCGCGCGCCCTCCCAACTCAAGGCGCTGGGCGTGTCGTCGTGTGTGCGCGTGGCGGTCTACGGGCATCGCTTCCCGAGCTTTGACGGCCTCGAGATGGGTGCGCGCTCGAGCTTCTCCATTTGAGTGATTCGGGGGCGCCTGTCGGCTGGTGGGCCGGCGCGCGCTCGCTCTTGCAACGATGAACCCACGGAGCACCTGGTCCATGTCGCTCACGTGTCGTCGGGTGGTGTGGCGTTGGAGCCTCGGCCGGTGGCCCCGTAGACCGCCGGGAGGACCAGCAGCGTGAGCACGGTGGCGCTGACCACCCCCCCGATGACGACCGTGGCGAGCGGACGTTGAACCTCTGAGCCGGGCGCCGTGGACAGAGCCATTGGGATGAAGCCGAGCACGTCGGTGAGCGCGGTCATAAATACGGCGCGTAAGCGCAGGCGCGCGGCAGACTCGATGGCGACGGCCGAAGGGCGCCCCTCGGCCTCTTCGCGCCGCGCCACAGTGACGAGCACCAGGCCGTTGAGGACGGCGACGCCGAACAGCGCGATGAACCCGACCCCCGCGGAGATTGAGAAAGGGATCCCCCGAATCCACAGCGCCGCCACACCGCCCACCAGGGCGAAGGGCACCGTGAGGAGTACGATGGCCACCGGACGCACCGCGGCAAACGCAGACCATAGCAAGAACACGATGAAGGCGAGGGCGATGGGGACGACCCACATCAGCCGGGTCTTCGCCTCTTCGTAGTGGCGGAATGTCCCGCCCCATTCGATATGATAGCCGGTGTCGAGGCTCACCTTGTCTCGTACGGCGCGCTGCGCGTCCGCGACCACGGACGCGAGATCTCGCCCCTCGACGTTGAACTCCACCACAATGCGCCGTGACATGGCCTCGCGGTTGATGGCTGCGGGGCCCGGGACGAAGCGCAGCGTCGCCACGTCGCCGAGGGGTACCACGTGCCCGTTCATGGTGCGCAGCGGCACGCTTGAGAGGGCCTCAAGATCACCGTGAGGTTGATGGTCGACCACCACACGGATCGCGAATCGCCGATCTCCCTCGAGCACCTGGCCCGCTTGATGACCCACGGCCATTGCCTCGGCGGCGAGGTTGACGTCGGCCACCGACAGCCCGTAGCGCGCGAGCTTGTTGCGGTCGGGCTCGATGCGAAGATATCGAAGGCCCGCGACTTGTTCGCTGCGGGCGTCGACGACTCCAGGGATGTCAGCGATGGCGCGCAACACCTCGTCCCCCGACGCCACCAAGCGGTCGAGGTCGGGGCCGTAGATGAGGACGCCCACGTCGGAGCGCACCCCCGCCACAAGCTCGTTCGTACGCATCTCGATGGGCTGTGAGATCGAGGCGGCGACGTCGGGGACCGCCGCCTCCACGGCGTGTCGAATCTCGTCGGCGAGGTCGGCCTTGGTCAAGCCGGGCCGCCAGTCCTCGTTGTCCTTGAGCTTGATATAGACGTCGGTCTGCTCGATGCCCATGGCGTCTGTGGCGAGATCCGGGGAGCCCGTCTTGCACACTACGCGATCTACCTCGGGGATCGGGAGGATGGCGAGCTGCAGGCGGTGATCCTGGGCCACGGCCTCGCTTAACGCGACGCCGGGAAGACGCCGTGCCTCGACGAGGATGTCGCCCTCGTCGAGCTGGGGGACAAACTCGGCGCCGAGTCGAGCGAAGCCGACGGCCGCGAACACGGTAAGGGCGACGCCCCCTGCGATGGCCGCGGCCCGCCGCCGGAGGGCGAGGGAGAGGATGGGCTCGTAGATGGCGGTGACCGCCCGCATGAGCAGCGTCTCGCGGCGCTCGGGATCCGGTCGCAGCACCAAGCTCGCGAGCACCGGCACGAAGGTGATCGACAAGATGAACGCGCCGATCAGCGCGAGCAGTACTGTGGTCGCCATGGGCGTGAAGAGCTTGCCCTCGGTGCCTGTGAGCGTGAGGATCGGGACGTAGACGATGGCGATGATGGCCTCGCCGTACAGGGTGGGCTTGCGGACCTCCATGGTCGCGCGCCGCACCACCTCCGCGCGTCGCTCGCGATCGAGTGGCCCCTCGGCGGCGCGCGCGTCTCGTAGCCGTCGAGAGGCGTGCTCCACTACGATCACGGATCCGTCCACGATGATCCCGAAATCGAGGGCCCCGAGGCTCATGAGGTTGCCAGACAGCCCCATCGCCTCCATCACCGTGACGGCGAACAGCATGGACAAGGGGATGATGGAGGCGACGATGAGCCCCGCGCGGACATCCCCGAGCAACAGCAGCAAGATGAGCACCACGAGCGCGGCGCCCTC
>CALKDV010000206.1 GCA_938084085.1 uncultured Nannocystaceae bacterium | reverse complement strand
CCTCAGACCGCTTTCGAATGGGAACACGATGACCACGCCCGGCGATGGAAGCTCCTGCGTCAACGACTAGGCGACGGGACGCTGCCCCTCGCCTACCTCGAGCCCGAGTTCATCGCGAGTCGTCTCGAGCTCATATTGTCGGCCCGGCCTCGCCTCGCCCTCCGCAAAGAGGACACCGCGATCGTAGAGACGTGGGCCACCGAGGCCCGCGCGCAGATCCACGACAAGGCCGCCCCCTTGATGGCGCAGGTGCTCTCGCGCCTCCACGCGGCCCGGTCTTAAGGCTGAGGGCGCCGCGCGGGAGCGTTCGCCGCGGCGGCCGCCCTAGAACAAGAGGACATCGCCGCTGTCGGGGCTTTCTTCGTCTCCGCCCGAGTCTTCGCTTGCTTTGACGACACCGAGGGAAGGTGCATCGATTGCCCCTGAGGCTCCATGCATGAGCTTGAGCCCGTACTGGCTCGCCAGCGCGTGCAAGGGGTTATGACCCGTCGACGTCCCCACGTGGTGACGCTGTACATCCTCGTACTCTGGGAGGTTGGCGCCGACCATGCTCGCGAGCGCCGAGAGCCCGAGCTGGACCTGCCACAAGGACTGCGCGACCGGATCTTGAAACTGGAGATGGGAGAGCGCGTCTTGTGAGATGCGAAGCATCTGCTCTGCGCGCGATTCGGTGCTCTCAAGGGACGCGCGCACGCTCGCCTGCAGCAGGTGTTGAACGTCTCGCACCTCCGTCACCTGTTTGCTGAAGTCAGAGCCAAAGTCGGCGCAGGTGTTGGTGATCGAACCATTGATCGCCGCGATCTCGGGGAGCGTTGACAACAGCGTATTGCTCAACTCCGCGATCATCCCATTCGCCTCCTCGATCTGCCGAGTGAGCGTCGTCATCTCTGACGCGATGATCATGAAGGGCTCACCAACTTCACCAAGTCGCGCTGCCTCGATTTGCGCGTTGAGATTCAAGATATTGGCCGCGAGCGCGATCGTGTCGATCTTGTGACCCGCCTCTTCAATCTTGGCGCCGTATCTCGCCGCCGTGGACGACACCACCTCCTGCCGCGCGAGGTGGGGATTGAGCTTCGCCAAAAACACCTCCATCGCCGTCGCAAGTCGCTCGATGGTCACGGCGATGCCCGAATTCTCGTCCACTTGTGCGAGGATCTCGCGGCTCTCGGTCACTTGCGCGCGCGCCGCATCGACGACGTCATTTACGGCTTTCCCCACGATCAAGACCTCTTGTTCAGTGATCTCTACCACCTGAGGAATGCGATCTGCGATCACATGCTGCACCACGCGGACGGCGTCGTGGAGGCTGTGGACGTCCATGACCTCTCTCTCAACGGCTTTGGTAGCCTCCTCAGGAGATTGGGGGGCGGACTGCGGCTGGCTCGCGGCGTGCTTCATTGTCGAGTATCGACCTCAACGATGGGGTTCGGCCCGCCGAATGCAGTTCTTGAGGGGCGCTCCTGACCGGGACGCAGTCCTGTCGTGGGTGTCTCACATAGGTCCACCTCTCGACAGAATCAATGCGGGTCGGGCACCTCAAGAGCGGGCGGTTCGCGTGCGATGCAAAGAGAGTCATTTTGCGGCTTTCGCTCGGCACCCGGCGAGGCCACCGTTCCCACGCCCATCATGCTGAGTCTCTCGTCAAAACAAGGTCCAGGCACGTTGCTCTCCGAGCTGGTCCGCGACGCCTTCGCCCAAGGAACGCGAGGGCTGTTTGAAGACGCCACCCAACTCCCAGTTCCCGAAGACGCCTCGAATTTCTCTCTGGTAGGACAGACCTGGGCGGGCGTAGTCGGCTTCACAGCCTCCGAGTTGCGAGGATCCCTCGTCGTGAACATGAACGACCAGATGGTCGTCAACTCGCTCCCCCCGGAGATTCGAGCCCGCGTCTCTGACGAACCGAACGACCCCAGCTTTCAGCGTACGCTCAACGATTGGTGCGGAGAGATCGCAAACCAAATCGTCGGTCGCGCGAAGAATCGAATCGCAGGATATGGCCCGCTGCTGACCATGAGCAGCCCGATCTCGCTGCGTGCCTCCGGGATGGTGTGGGGGGGTAGCAGCTCCACCCACGAATTTCGGCAGCGTCTTGAGCGCGAGCACGGTCAGCTGCTCAGCATCGCCTCGGTGACCATTGAGCGCGATCATCACGTGGAGAAGATCTCCGCAAACGCCGCGGCAGCCGAGGGAGAGATGATGATGTTTTAGACATCAAGGACCCGAGCTCAAGCGGTTCCCACATCCACGAAGAACACAAACATTGACGGAAGAACGAAAGGCAAAGGAAGAGAATGGGACAAAAAATACTCGTTGTGGATGACTCTGAGACCGTGCGACAGCAGGTGGAGTACGCGCTCACGCAGGCAGAGTTCGAGGTTATTCACGCGGAAGACGGCGTCATCGGCTGGGAGAAACTCACCCAACATGATGACATTGGTCTCATCATCTGCGATGTAAACATGCCTCGCATGAACGGCCTCGAGCTTGTCGAGAAGATCAAAAGCAGCGGTCAATACGACAACCTCCCCATCGTCATGCTGACCACAGAGGGATCGCCCCAGCTGATCCAACGGGCCAAAAAAGCGGGCGCCAAGGGTTGGGTCGTCAAGCCCTTCAAGCCTGATCTTCTCGTGAAAGCCACCACCAAAATCCTGGCGAAGACCAAAGCTGCCTAGCAGCAACGCCGCCGTTCGAAGTCGCGGCGGGGCGTGATCCCTCCCCCTCGCTTAGGCCTTCAACGCCCGCGTGAGGTCCTTGGTGAGGTTCTTTTGGTGGGCTTCGATGGTCCCACCGCCGATCTCAAGTAGCTTCGCATCTCGCCACAGACGCTCCACGGGGTATTCGCGGCAGTAGCCGGCGCCACCCATCACCTGCATCGCGAAGTCGGCCACCTCTTTTCCAACCGGAGCGGCGAAGAGCTTGGCGGCGTCGGAGCCGAGGCGTGCCCGTTGGTCCGGCGAGACGTCACGCGCGACGTGATAGACGAGGCACTTCGCCGCGAGCGTCTTCGCGTATCCATCACCGATGTAGCGCTGGATCTGACCGAAGCGATTGATCGACGTTCCAAACGCCTTTCGTTGAGCGGCGAAATCTACCATCAAATCCACACACCGCTCCGCGATCCCGACGCTCATCGCCGCCAGGGTGATCCGTTCGATCTCCAGATTTCGCATCATGTGGGTCAGGCCGCCGCCGACCTCGCCGAGGAGGTTGTTTGCGGGGACCTTGCAGTCCTCGAAGATCAACTCGGACATGGTTGAACCTCGCATGCCGAGCTTGTCGATATGGTTGGACGTGGAGAAGCCGGGGCAGTCACGATCCACGACGAACGCCGTGACCTTCCCCTCAACCTTGGCGTAGATTAAGAAGCAGTGCCCTTCGCAGCCGTTGGTGATGTAGGTCTTCGTACCATTGATGATCCAATGTTCACCGTCTCGCACGGCCGTGGTGGTCATCCCGAGCACGTCGGTCCCAGCCCCCGGCTCTGTCATCCCCATGCCCGCGACCCACGCCCCGCTC
>CALKDV010000205.1 GCA_938084085.1 uncultured Nannocystaceae bacterium | reverse complement strand
CCTGGAATGAGGATGGGCGACGCCGACGCGGGCTGCAGTTGCGCCATCGAGGCGCTCATGGCCTGTGATACCAGCCAGGGCCCCCAGGGCTCGTGCAGTGCCGCGTACGCGCGTGTCCGGGGAGGGCGTCGCCTAGTGAAGCCGCTCTTCGGGGAGCGTCGCGCCGGCTTCGGGGATGAACCTCAAGAAGCGTAGACCCACACCGCACAGGGACTGCAGCTCGCCGGCGTCGTCGGAGAACTGGAAGTAGTAATGGTTGCGCACGCGGGCCATGGCGCACATGGCCGCGTCGTCGCCAGGGAATTGAAAGCGCACGATGATCTTGGTGTTCAAGGGGAGGGGCTCGTGCATCTCCACGAACATGCCGCCCTCGGAGATGTTGCGGGCGATGTACCAGCGGTCGCCGAGCTCGTCGCAAGACAGGAGCACGCGGAACACTTTGTCGATTCGCTGGGAGCTTCTTCGCTCGGGGGTGACGTCCATTAATGGATCTTGAACGGGTACGAGAATGAAGGCAAATATCCTACACCTAACTACCTATCGGCACATTTGTTGATGATCGAGCGACGACTCGACTCTAACATTTTGGAATTACAGCTGTTTGACCGCCCACGCAGCACCGACGACGGCGGCGATCTGGATCGCAAGCGCGATGCACGCAGTCACCGCTACGAATTGAATGGCTCCACGCAGCAGGGGGCGACCCACGCGGCCCCCCAGGAGGAATCCCGGGACGGCCAGGGCGACCCCAGGCCACGCAGGTGAGAAATCGCCGAGGGTCACCAGGCCCGCCCACGCCATCGCACCTGCAGTGAGGACCGCGGGCAGCAGCGCTGGAATCGTCGCGGGGGGGGGTTGTGCCCCGTGGTGGGCGTCGTCGCGGGGAGAACCGGGCGTGGCGAGGGGGGACGAGGACACGGCCCCATTGTGCCAGAATATGTCCGGGGCTGGCAGTGAGGACGGCTCAAGAAGGATCACGCAGGAATCGACGATGGGGTCCGGAGGCCGCGCGTGGAGGCCTGAGTGCGGGGCGCTTGCCATCGGGGCCGCATTCGACCATAACCCTCGATTCTCGCATGACTTCCGCCAATTCCAATTCGCCTGACACCTACCGCTCAGGCTTCGTCGCGCTCTGCGGGCGACCCAACGTGGGCAAGAGCACGCTGCTCAACGCGCTCATTGGAGATCGCGTGGCGTTGGCGACGCGGTTCCCCCAGACCACCCGGGAGCGCATGCTCGGCATCTGGAGCGGCGAGGAGTTTCAGGCGGTGCTCGTGGACACCCCGGGGATTCACCGGGCGAAGTCGGCGCTGAACAAGTTCATGGTGGACGAGGCCATCAAAGGGGCGCGGGGTGTGGACCTCGTGCTGATGCTGGCCGAGATGCCCAACATCCCCGACGCGGAGGCGGCCGCAGAGTGGGAGCCTGGTCCTGGCGCCCAGGCTGCGCTGGCGTCGCTGGTGGAGACGGGCCGTCCGATTATTTTGGTGCTCACCAAGTGCGACATGGTCAAGGACCGCGATTTGGCGTTGCCGATCATCGAGACTTGGCAGCGACACCACTCGTTCGAGACGGTGGTGCCCACCTCCGCGATCAAAGGCAAGGGACTCGACGTGCTCGAGCAGGAGGTGCTCGCCCGGCTCCCGAAGGGCCCCGCCTACTACGACCGCGACCAGCTGAGCGATAAGGACATGCGCTGGCACGCCTCTGAGATCGTTCGCGGCACCATCTTCGCCAAGCTGCGCGACGAGCTCCCCTACGCCTGCGCGGTGGTGGTTGAGCGCTACAAAGAGACCGAGGCCGGGGACCGGATTCACGCGACGGTTCACGTGGACAAGCAGAGTCAAAAGGGCATGGTCATCGGAAAGAAGGCCAGCATGATCAAGGACATCTCTTCCCAGGCGCGACACCGCATCGGGCTGCTCACCGGGAGACCGTGTCAGCTGTTTTTGGACGTGAAGGTGAGTCCGGGGTGGACCGAGGATCCCAAGCAGCTTGAGCGGCTGGGCTACGCAGACCGGGCGGAGGATCGGGGATGATTAGCGAATTTGATGAGGCCAGCCTTCTTGAAGGGATCGACGAGGAGCATGGGGCGGCGGGACCCTCGCAAATCGTGGCCATCGTCGGGCGGCCGAACGTGGGCAAGTCGACCCTGTTCAACCGGCTGACGCGCAGCCGCAAGGCCATCGTAGAGGACCGGCCCGGGGTGACGCGAGACCGTCTGTACGGCATCGCGACCTTCGATGAGTGCAGCTACGTGGTGGTGGACACGGGGGGCCTCGATCCCGAATTAAACACAGGGTTGCCCAAGCACATCCGCCTGCAAGCGGAGGTGGCGATCCAAGAAGCGGACTTGATCTTGTTTGTGGTGGACGCGGTGGACGGTCCGACCGGCGCGGACGCGGAGATAGGGCAGCTGCTTCGAAAGTCGGGCAAGCCCCTGCTGGTCGTGGCGAACAAGGCCGACAACCCCGACCGCGAGGTCGCGGGGCTCGCCGCCAATGAACTCGGACTTGGTGAGGTCTTGCCGGTGTCAGCGGCCCACGGCCGCAACGTGGGGGAGCTGTGCGAGGCGATATTGGAGCGGCTTCCGCCGGGAGCGCAGGCGGAGACGCTGATCCCTGAGGGTACCCGAATCGCCTTTGTTGGCCGGCCAAACGCGGGAAAATCTACACTGGTAAACGCGATGCTCGCGGAGCCTCGCGTCATCGTCTCAAGTGAACCGGGCACAACCCGCGACCCAATCAATTTACCCTTCCGCTACAAAAAGCGGGACCTCGTGCTGATCGATACGGCGGGGCTGCGTCGCCGAAAACAGGTGGCGAGGGCGATGGAGAAGATCGCTGCGATTCGTTCCATTCGAACCATCGAGCAGACCCACGTGTGTGTGTTGGTGATCGACGCCACCGAGGGGGTGCGCGACCAAGACCAGCGAATCGCGAGGATGGCGTTTGAGCGGGGCAAGGCGGTGGTGGTCGCGCTGCACAAGTGGGACCTGGTGGTGCACGAAGGACAAGAGGCCCGCAACGCGCTCGAGCAAGCCAAGGAGGCCCTCGCGTTTTTGGAGTCGCCGATCATCGTGAAGAGCTCGGTGATCGGTGCTGGGCGAGATGAGGGGGCTGGTAAATCGTTTGAGCTTGAGAAACTGTTGCAAGCGTGTCTCACGACCGCGGCAGGCTGGGAGCGGAGGATCTCCACCTCCGATCTCAATGAAGAACTCCAAGCAGCTGTGAGGGAGCACAACCCTCCGATGCACAAGAGCAAGCCGGTCAAGCTCTACTTCGCGACCCAGGCCGCGTCGACACCGCCGCTCATCGTGATTTCGGCCAATCGTGGCCGCTGCCTGGTGCCAGCCTGGGAGCGCTATTTCATCCGGCGAGTACGCAAGCGGTGGGGTCTATTTGGCGTTCCGGTGCGGCTGGTGGTTCGAGGTCGCGGTAAGGGCAACAAGGAGCGAGCCTCCGGCGGTCGCGGCGGCAGGTCCTGACGACCGCGGTATTTGCGCGAAGCACCTGGGGCTCCCGCGGAGCCGAAGGTCGTCTCCGTTGGCAGATGCCCCCCTCTGCCGCCAACGAGGTTGGCGCGTCTTTCGTGGATGATCGCTTTACCCCGTTGGATTCATTTGCAATCTTCTTGGCGCCCGACTTGCTTTAGCAGGTATAGGAATCAAGGCGCTCCGTACCAACGGCGCCCGAACTTAAGGAACCACAGATGCGCGCACGTCAACACGCCCCCTTCTCCTACTCCGTCGCCCTCGTCACCGCTATCGCCGCCATCGCCGGCTGCAACCCGCACGCGCTCCAGGCGGTGGAACTCGACTCCACCGCGGTCGACGAGAACGTCCTCCAACTCCAGGTCAACAAAGACGTGGATGTGCTCTTCGTTGTGGACAACTCGGGTTCGATGGCCCAAGAGCAGATCACGCTCGCGGACAACTTTGACTCGTTCATCAACGTGCTGGAGGCAGACGACGTCGACGCCAACTACCGGATCGGTGTGACCACCTCGGACAACTCCAACGTCCAGTCCGCGTGTCCCACGGAGGGCATCAACAACACCACCCCAGAGGCGGGCAAGCTGGTGCTCTCGTCGTGCACAACACGGGCGGTCGAGTTCGAGTGGCCGCACTCTGCGCCCACGGTGCAGGTATACGACGAGGCATGCACGGCGCTCTGCCCGGAGTCCATCGGAAACCAGATCAGCGTGCTACCCACCAAAACCGCGCTGGACGGCGAGGCGAAGGCCCGACCGTGGATTCAGAATATCGAGGGAGTCTCCAACCTGTCGATCGATGGCGGCGAGACCGCATGGTCTGACATGGTCCAGGCGTTCCAATGCATGGGGCCGCAAGGGGTGGACGGTTGCGGCTACGAGTCGCAGCTTGAGAGCCAATACAAGGCGCTCGCGCTCGCGAAGGTGGGGAACTCCGAACAGTACGGGTTCCTACGCGACCAAGCGATCCTTGCGATCGTTCAGGTCACGGACGAGGCGGACTGCTCCGCGAACGCGGCGGTGAGCGGTTCGGTGTTCAGCAACACCGCCACCGACTCTCCCTTCTGGAACGCGGCGACTCCCAACTCTTCCATCTGCTGGAACGCGGGGACGAAGTGCGAAGGGACCGGCAGCCCGTATACGAGCTGCACGTCGCAAAGTTATAATTACCTCGGAGAAGAGATCGGAGATGACTACGACGGCGGTAACGCCGACGATCAGCAGCAAGTGCTGCTGCCGCTCAAGCGATACCTCGACCAGGTCGCTGGCATCGAGAGTGACAAGGCCATCTTGCAAGGACCGGAAGACGCGATCGTGTCGGTCATCGGCGGCGTGCCCGAGGGCTACTCCACGGGCATGGCCAATCTTGTCTATCAAGACTCTGCCGACCCCACGGTGCAATCCACGTTTGGCGTCGACTACGGCTGCTCGTCCACGGTGGGTGGTGAGGTTCAAAACGCGGTGCCCCCGGTGCGGCTTCGAGAGTTTGCTGAGGCGTTCTACAATCCGATCCCAGACACGGACCTGACCTCAAACCTCTTCTCCATCTGCGCCGGCGACTACAGCCCCGCGCTGACCGCCGTCGCAGAGGCGATTAAAGATCAGATCAAGCCAGGTTGCTTCGAGTCCTGCGTGCAAGACACCGAGGGTGATCTTGGCGACGGGCTGCAGGTGTCGTGCAAGGTCACACAAGAGGTCCCCATCGACGGGGGGGCGACCACGCGTACGGACACCATCCCCAACTGCGCCCAGAATCCGTCAGATTCCCCCGGCAACGACATCGGCGTCTGCTACACGGAGTTGACCGGTGACGCCATGAGCGAAGCGTGCATCAACGAGGGCTGGAACCTTGAGTTCACCATCACCCGCAGCGCCGAGTTCCCCGTGCCGGGCGGCACCGTGGTCAGCGCCAACTGCCAGCTGTCGGATCGCCCCGCAGAAGACTGCCCGAACCTATAAGCGGTCTTGACCCAAGGAAGGCTCGTGCATCGTGGATGTGCGAGCCTTTGTGCGTCGGTCTCGGATGTACGGCAACTCCATGAGTATATGGATAGGAGTCCATCGGCTGCGTTCACGTGCAGCTGGTACGGGTCATGCTGAGTCTCTGCGACATGATCTGCGATGCCGGCTCCTTACGATCCTCGATTCCTCGTTCGATATTGTTCACGTCCATCCTGGGTTCGTGGGGCTGCCATGGGCAGGAGAGTCGCGGCGATCTCGATACATCCGGGAACAGGCCCCTCGTGTCCCATCAACTCGACACCTCAGGGTTGTGTTTGGACGAGGAGACCTGGCCCCCGCAAATCCCACCCAACTGTTTCCAGGGGTGCGCGCTCGATGAGGATGGGGCGTGGGGCTTTCAGCCCGCGTGCGACTTGATACAGCTGATTCCGAGTGACGCCGTTGGAGACTCGTTTCACGAGACGACCATTCCAAGGTGCGACGAGCTTGGGGCCGATCATCCAGCCAATCACGGGGGCATTTGCTACTCGGAGCTCGTCGGGGAACAGAGGAGCCTACCGTGCAGTGACGCAGGGTGGGATCTTGAGTTCACCATCACTCGGGACCCGAACTCCCCGGTCACCTGCGGGACATTGATCGTGGCCACGTGCGTGGGCACGGAACCGGGGCCGGACGGGTGTGGCGGGGGTCTTCTGTAGGCGGTTTTTTTTCGCGATCACGTGGAGTTGTACTCATCACCTCAGTCGCCATCGAGGATGTCGCGCACGGCCTGGACCTTGCCGTCGATGGAGCTGGCCTTGTCGGTGCGCGTGCCGAGCTTGACCGTTGTCGAAAGGCGCGGGCAGCCCTCGGCGTGCAGGGTCTCGTGCACCGTCTGAAGCGCCGCGAGCACGTCGGGGAGCGGACCCTCTACGTTGGTGCCGTAGGCGTGCAGGTGAACCTTGAGGCCGGACTCGGCGAGCAGCTGGTGGGCGCGGGCCACCTCGGCGCGGACGCTGACGCTGCCGGTGAGGGGGATGACGCAAATATCGGCCACGGCGTGCATTGTTGAAGCCTGCGGTACCGTGGAGCGCTTCGCAAGGCGTGGCGGTGGCTCGCTACCAACGGACGCCGAGCCGGAGGCCGACGGTGAGCAATTGGGGGAGGCCGTTGGCGCCGTCGGAGATCGAAGAGAGGAGCCCAAAATAGCGGATCTGGGCGCCCAGGCTCCAGCGCACACCGAGCAGCACGTCCACGGAGAGAGAGAGGTTGAATTGGGGGACCACGGTCGCTTCACAGGTGCCCTGCGCGCCGCAGGCCAGCCCGAAGTCGCACACCCCTCCGCTCAAGCACGGGCGACCCCGCTGGCCGTCGACGCGCCCCTCGGGGGAGCTCATGATCATGCCGCCGCCGCCGACGTCGACGGTGCTGACGACGCGGCCCAAGTCGAGGGGGTAGACCAGCGAGGCGCCGAACAGCGTGGCGTGGTAGCGGCCCGCGCTCGCGATGGGCGTGCGTGGTGCGTCGGACTGCGGCGAGGTCTCCTCGCTGACGGGGTGCGCCGAGTAGCTCGCGAGCAGGCTAATAAAGAGCCAACGAAGCGCG
>CALKDV010000204.1 GCA_938084085.1 uncultured Nannocystaceae bacterium | reverse complement strand
GGCCGACCGTGCCGGTTGTGTACACCGCCTTGAGCGAGAGCGGGGTTGCGAGGGAGAGGCTCTCGGGAGCGTCGTACATCTCGAAGCGTACGGGGAGCGTCGGACGAACATGGAGTGCCTCGGAGAGGCCGGAGAGGCCCGCGTCGAGGGCGGTGAACAGGTACGGGGCGATGACCTCGTCCCGTTGATCAGCGAAGATGACTGAAAACCGGCCATCCTGGCTGCGCACGGGTGCGTTGCCCTTGAGCGCTCGCTTTGTACCCTCCACGAGCTCGAGCGCTCGACGGGTCCGAGTCGCGAGCCCCGCCTCGATCGACGGAGCCTCCAACGTCGCGGTGAGTTTTTTCTCCGCGGTGTCGTAGTCCCCGGATGCGTGGGCGATCAGCCCGAGGGCGAGACCGCGCACAGGACCGGAGGGGAGCAAGTCTGCCGCTCGCTGGGCGCGCTCAAGATCGAGTTGCGTCAACGACCGCTCCACCCGCGTGAAGATGTCCGCCTCGCTCGATGGGCGGGAAGACGTGGCCTCCGTTGCCGTTGCCGGCGCCGCCGCGCGGGCCTCGACATGCGCATCGACCCCACAAAGCCACGAGGTGAGCAGCCCCAGCGTGAGGAGTCGAAGCCTGGAGCTTGGCGAGCGTGGACGGATCATCGCAAGAGCTCCTCGTAGAATTGTGAGACGCGTGCATCGTCCCCTGCGTCCTCCCGGGTCCGCATGGCGTCGAGGACGGCCTTGCGGAGGCCCGCGCGCCGGGAACCCTCGGTGCTCGCGTCTGAGGAGGAGGCGCTTTGTGGGGGCGGAGGCTGCCGGTTCCGCAAGGAGTCCATGGCGCGTTGCAAGGCGTCTTTGCTCGTCGCCATGGACTCGGCGCTGTCGTCGAGCCATGGATATTTGAGTTCCTCTCGCGCCTGCCTCATCCCTTGGACGGCGTCGCGGAGGGCGTCCGCCCCCTCCGAGGGGAGCACCTGCGCATCGGGGGTGTCGAGGACTTCCCGGGTCCGCTCGCGCAGTCCGATCTGGCCCTCCGTGGTCTGGTCGATGACCTCCACGTCCTCTGCGGGGAGCTTGTCGGAGGGGCTCGGTAGTTCCTTCCGAACCGCGGCGGTCATCTCGCTGGCGAGGCGAGCCACGCGACGGAGCGCCTTGTGCTCGGGGTCCTCTTCGCCGGCTCCGTCCATGGCGGTCTGGCTGGCGCGGACCAGCGCGCGGGTGTGGTCAAGCAGGGGGAGGAGGGGTCCCGGCTCATCGCCTCGGAGGCTCATCTCGAGGGATTCAAGGGCGATCTCGGCGTCTTCATACGCGACGCGTCCCGGGCGGCTCAGCCGCGCGTCGTTGATCTTGTCGAGACGTCGATGGGCGCTGCTACGCTGGGCGCGAAGTTTTTCCTGGAGCCGGCGGCTCCCGGTGACTTGGACCTCCGATCGCCACCGCGTGTCGAGAGAGCGCGCTTGCTGCTCAAGACGCGACTGTTCGTCGTGGAGGCGGCTGAGGGTGCGAAGCAGCCGCACGCGAGCTTTCTCTTCTTCGGACAGTTGGGACTCCTCAGAGTCTTGGTCGCCGAGGCGACGCCGGGTCGAATCTCCCGATTCCCGGAGGGACTCGAGGGTCTCTTGAGCCTGTTGGAGGGCGCCTTGGTAGTCGCCCTCGGCGATCTTTTGATCGATGGTGAGGGCTTCCATTCGCCGAAGCATCCCGGCAAGGGCCTCTGTGTTCATGAACTCATTCCCGATCTCTCGCTTCAGCAAGGAGCGGGCCTCGTTGAGCGCCGCGGTGTCTCGTCGAATTCTCGCCCGCAAGAGCTCCACTTCGGGGAGCACCGATTCGTCGCCAGCGGCGAGCATGGCGAGGAGCTCGGCGAGGCGCCGCTGCGAGGTCTCGAGGCGAGCGAGGAGGCGCTCAAACCGGCGGAGTACCTCCGCGTCGACGAGGTCGTCGATGCGGATGACCTCGTCTTCAAAGGTAGAGATGGTGGGATCGTGCTGTCGACGGAGCTTGCTCATCACGCGGCGGGCGTCGCCGGACGCGGTGTCGGCGGGCGGAGAGGAGAGTCCCTCAAGTGTCTCTTGCTGCGGCGAAAATTGATCAAAGAGACGCTTCTGAATCTCACCGAGCGTCTCCACATCGCGGGGTCGAACGCGAGTGTCGACAGCGAGTCGCTCCACGAGGATCGTCATTTGGGAGAGCAGCAACTCCGTGGCTTGCAGCATGGCCCGAACCACCTCGACCTGCGCCTGGGGCGTGGTCTCGGACCCCGACGTGAAGGCGGTGGTGACGAGGCGGTCCGCGAGGCGATCGACGCAGGCTTCGCGCAGACGCTGCAGCGATGTGAGGTTGGCGAGATGCTCCGCCTCCTCGTCTCGAATTTTAAGCTGTTGCAACGACGACCGACCGACCTTGCCGGGCGGGTCGAGCGCGCCGTCGAGGCTCAGTCCTGGGTCGTTGTCACGGGCTTCGATCCACCATACGACTTCTCCGCGACGGTCGAGGGGGATCATGCTCAGGTCCCACGTAAAGCGCTTCCTCCAACGCTTTTGGCCCTCGCGTAGCCCCTTGATGGGGAGCCGGAACACCTCGCCTTCGCCGGTCTCATAGACAAGCTCGACCTTGGAGAGTCCGAAGTCATCGCGGACAACAAAGGGGATTTGTACCCGCCCGACGTTGGTGGTCTCTTTGTCTGCTTGAACCCGCGCGCTCAACTCGACTTCGGGGACGTCATCGGCGTCTACGTTCATCTTCATCCACGCCGAGCGTGCGCCATGCCGCCGTTGCGGGGTGGGATTAGGCCCCAAGAACACCCTCCACTGTCCATGGGCGCGGACCGTCCACGCGCCGGTCCACGCGCCGTCAGCGTCTTGCACGAGGGGGGTGGAGGTGGCGGCGCGGTCAGCCAAATCATGCTCGTGGACGCCGCGAGGAATCCACTCTGCCCAGGCATAGCCATGGGTCTCGCGAGGCACAAAAGTAAGCTCCACGCGCGTGCCGGCGGGGACCTTGAGGGGGCCTGTGGGGTTCTTGAGCGTCTTGTCGGCGCGTTGGGTGTGCGGCGGGTAGGTGAGGCCAAACTCGAGGTCCCTCCAGACCACGGAGGGCGCAGGCAGGGGGCTTTGGTCCACACCGTGGAGGGCGCGGGCGTACCCCGTGCGCCAGACGGGACTCGCGGCGGCCACGAGCACGAGCGCCACGGTTGAAAGGGCGAGGCCACGGCTTCGTGGAGGACGAGCGGGTGCGAGGAGCCGGGCCAGCGGCTCCCACCGCGCTCCAAGATTGGCCTGCACCTGCTCTAAAAACGTCTCTGCGAGGGCGCGCGAGCCTTTCACTTCGCCTTCGCGGAGCGCCGCGAGGATCTCGGTGGCGGCGACCAAGTCGCGCGCAAGATCGGGATGTCCCGCATCACGAAGAGGCCCCACGAGCGTGCGCGCTACCCGCGACGGAGAAGATGCGCAGCGCTGATGGCGCTCGATGGCTCTGCTGGCGAATAGCACCAGCAGACCACAAGCAACAGCGGCGCCGGTCATGCGTGCCACGTCTCCCCGCAGTGTGACCGCGGCGTAGGTACCCGCCAGCACCGCC
>CALKDV010000203.1 GCA_938084085.1 uncultured Nannocystaceae bacterium | reverse complement strand
GACATGACCGGCAGCGACATCTCTAATACGCTCTTCGCGGGGGACCCAGACACCGACGAGGCCCTGGCAATGCAGCTTTGTCTGCTCGAGACCCTCGTCGGCGCGGACGACCTTCAATGGGACCTCGCCGCCTACAACCTGCTCCAGGAGTGGAACTACAAGCACCCGTGCCCTGGCGAAGATATGGGCGAAGACCGGGTGTTCGGTCTGAAGTACGCGCCCCTGTACGACGAGGACGAGATGATCGAGAAGATCCTCGTGGTGGCGACGGACCTCACCGAGCTTCTGGCCCTGCGTAAACAGGCGGAAGAGCAGCAGGCGGCGGCCTCGCGGAAGACCGCGGCCCTCATGGAGTTGGTCTCCGGAAAACGCTCGGAGGTCCGGCAAGTCCTGCCAGACATGGCCGCGCGTATTGGCCGCGCCGCCGAGTCGCTCTCCAGCTGGGTCAAGACCCACGACCCCCAAGACGTGGTCGTCATGTGCCGCGAGCTGCATACGATCAAAGGCAACGCGCGGCTCGTGGGGATGCAGTCCATTTCCAAGTACGTGCACGAGCTTGAGAGCAAGTGCATCGTGCTGAAGGACGCCGACGCGAAGCACGGCGACGACACGCTCGCGACGATTCAAGAGTCCATGGACGGAGGAGTCGCGTTGATCGTGAGCTACGTGGAGGTCCACGACGAGTTCCTCAGTGACAGCGGCGGAGACGACGGGTCCACCGTGGATCTGTCCTCCTTCCAACGCCGTCTAGAGGCGGTCAAGTCCGTCATCAAAGACGAGCCAAAGGCCGCCATCTCCTCCATCGACGCCATGCTTGAGCTGTTAGGAGCGAGCGCGCGTGAGGAGGTCACCTCCGTCGGCGAGTTGTTCACGGGCTACGCCAATATGGTCGCTGAACTCTCCGAACAGCTGGGTAAACAGATCGTCCCGCTCGCGGAGACTCTCGGCGACAGTGATGTGTTTGTCCCGAACGAGCTCTCCGGGTTTATCCGTGAGGCGATGACCCACACCATTCGCAACGCGCTCGACCATGGGATCGAGAAACCCGACGCCCGGGAAGCCCTGGGCAAAGACGCCGTCGGGAAGCTGTGGCTGGAGTTCGAGGATCGAGGAGACACGATCGTTGTGGCCATTCGAGACGACGGCGGCGGCGTCAACACGGAGAAAGTCCTTGAGCTCGCGCGTGCCAAGGGCGTCCTCGCCCCCTCCGACCCTGACCCGGACGGTCCTGACGCGATCATCGACCTCCTCTTCCACGCCGGGTTCTCGACCAAAGAAGAAGCCACGGACGTCAGCGGCCGCGGTGTCGGCCTCGACGCTGTCCGCGCCAGCTTGCTGAACTACGACATCGAGACCCGGCTCGCGAGCGTTCGTCATGAAGGATCTCAGTTCTTGCTGACCATCCCGAAAGCACGCATCGCGTTCGTCGAGCTTGACGGGTCCATCTCCAAAATCGAGCAGCGCCCCGCGGTCCCGGTCTCCATCCCTCCCGTCCCGGCGCAGTGACAGGACAGTCACGGCGCCGCGAGTGTCCTCGCGTCACGATCTCACGCGGCTGCGAAGTGGGCTGCGCGCTCGCAGGAAACGCAGACTTTCAAGCGCCCCTCATTTAACTTGTTATATCAAGAACTTGTGGTGCATTTTTGAACATGGAGGTCTGGCCCGCAGCACACACCCGTGGCAGAACCGTGACGATTTCCAAGCGCATTCGCGCAACACTTTGTTTTAGCCTGCGCCCATGTCGGGAGCTAAGTGGCATTCGCCGATCACCCAAATCCATAACCACACGGTGCTGTTCCGTGCCGGGGGATTTGTCGTCGCTACCTACGGTCCGATGATGGCGATCGCGCTGTTCTTCGGCTTCGCTCAAGGCGCATGGTTTCTCGAGTACTCCGGCGGCGATGGAGGATGGATGGCTCGATTCTCTTTGCTCGCGGTGTTCCCCGCGGTCGTCATAGGGTGCCGCCTCGCGAGCCTCATGCTTGATCTTGACGAGCTCCGAAAGAACCCGCTCCGCGCCATCCTCAAGCCGGGCTTCATGCTCCAAGGTGGCATCATCGGCGGCGCGTCCGCCATGCTGGTCGGCGCGAGCATGAAAGGAATCGACCCGCTGCTATTGCTCGATACCGCCGCCTTCACGATGCCCTTGAGCGAGGCACTCGGGCGACTGGGTTGCCATATCTACGGGTGCTGTTGGGGACGACCCACCCACAGTGTCCCGGGTCTCCGATACCGCGACCGTGATTCCAAGGTGTTGCGCTGCCGCCCCGAGCTCCACAATGTCCCGCTGCATGCGGCGCCACTGTACACCTCGCTGGTGAGCCTCGGTCTGCTCGCCGCGTTTACGATGATGCTCGAGATGCCGCGCAACCTCGGCGTCTACGCCGCGACCTATCTTTGTGTCCACCCGATCTTGAGGTTTGGGCTTGAGCACTTCCGCGACGACGATCGCGGCCGCTTGGGCTCACTCACGCACAGCAAAATGTACGCGATCCTGCTTTTTATCGCGGGCTGCACGGTCTTCTATATCTCTCGCTCCCACGGTGTCGTCGCGCAGTTTGACCCGTCGGTGTCGTTTTGGAGCACCGCTCGCGAGCAGTTCTGGCCCCTGTTCGGCATCGCCCTCTCCGGCTTCTTCGTCTTCGGCGTACACCGGGGCAAAGTCGGGACTTGGCTCGGCAACCACGACTCAGAAGACGCCGAAGAGGGCACCTGAGCAGACGACGCTGGTTGACGCGGGCTCCGTGATTGCCAAAGGGGGCGCTTGTTGGGTAGCGTGCGCACATGGTCTGTTTTCCTCTGCGCACGGTGGTCCCCCTGTCCCTTGGTCTCTCGCTGTCTTTGGGGTGCGCGAAGGATGGCGCCGACGGTGAAGACGCGTCGGGCACCGCAGACCTCGGTGAGACCGGTGGAGACGACGAAGGCGTGGACGAAAGGGTCCCCGCGCACGGCGTGCGGATCGGAGATGTCTACGCCAATCAAGCCGTCCGCG
>CALKDV010000202.1 GCA_938084085.1 uncultured Nannocystaceae bacterium | reverse complement strand
TCGGTCGAAATGTTCTGTGTGACGAGGCCGCATCCCGTGTCCGAGTCCCGGGTCCGAGCCAGAAAATGCTCACTCCGAGCGCGAGCGCCATGAGTCCGAATATCATCCCCCCGGTCACGCCATTGGTGAATTCCGTGAGGTACACGTTGATCGTCAGCATGCCAAGCATCACCCAGGCGACCGCCCGGGCGAAGAGCTGGTGTGCGAGGCTCCGTTTCCAGAGCGACCAAGCCGCGACGGAAAAACACAGTCCGAACACCATGAGGAAACCGGCATAGAGGTCTACCGACGAAAAGGTATCGGACAAGAACGAGTCTAACCACCCTCCCTCGTAACGATAACCAAACCCAAACGTTCGGCCGAAAAAACCTTCAGAGCCGAAGAGACGGCATTGGAGTTCTCTGATCCACGACTCGTCAATTTTCTTACGAGTGCACCTACGCAAGCCCGACCATAACCACATCGAGCCTCGCACCGAAGCGAGGGTGAGCATCCCCAGACACAACGTCCCGATCGCAGCGAACACCATCGACGTCACCATGGTCCGCGTACGGTCGCGCCGGAGTTCCCTCCAGATCCTCGTGATCCCCGCTCGTCGCTCGGCGGAGGTCTGCGCCTCGAGCCCATCAAGATCCCCGCGCGCGTCGCTCATCCACTCTTCAAAGGCCACGTCGGCGTGAAATTCCCTGAGTTCCTGATCTGTCATGGTTTCTCTCCTCCTCGCACCGCGAGACGGAGCGTCGTCTCGGCCTTCTTCACTCTTGCGCTCGCGGTCGAAACGGCGACCCCTTGCAGCGCCGCGATCTCCGTGAACGAGTGGTCGTTGAACTTGTGCAGCACAAACGCTTGGTGGAGCTCTTCTGGGAGGTCCCGGAGCCGCTCGTGGAGCCGCTGAAATGCTTGACGTTGGACCTGCGATGACTCTGGATTCGTAGGTCCACCTTCTTGCGGCAACGCTCCATGCTGGGGATTCGCCCCCAGCAGCTGCTCACGACGCGAGAGCGTGCTCCGCCAATTCCGCCCCAGGTTGTGGGCGATGCCGTGCAGCCACGTCGACTCGGTCGCGTCCCCTCGAAAACCGTCAAACGTCTTGATGGCGACCACGAAGGTGTCATGCAGCAGGTCGTCCACCGGCGCTCCGAGCCCAAACATCCCGATGAGGTAGCGGCGCAAACGCGGGGCGTAGTCGAGATAGAGCGCCTCCACAACGCGCTTGTCGACGCCACGCGCTGCACGCCAGCGCTTGTCCACGCGCTTGTGTGGCCGCGCGACCGCCTCTCCAGTCTGGTCCTCGGGGGCGTTGGCGGGGGCGAGAGCGACGCCCATCGCCGCGGAGAAGCTGTCTGAGCTCATGGTGTCTGTAGGTGTGACGGCGCCCGGCGTATTTGCGTCCTCACTCAAATAAAACTCCCCCGCCCGCGCGAAGGCCGCCTGCCCTGCCGGCTCGCGTGCCCTCCGTGCGCTAAATCCAGCAGCGAACGTCGTCCCCGCTCCCGCGCTCCGGCGCTCTCAAGGCTCATGTCGAGGCCGATACGGGACTCGCCCACGCCGCCATGGCCAGGAGCCCGCTCGCGATGGCCAGATTCGCCTCGGGTGGGAGCCCAGGTCCCAAGAGCTGCGATTGACCTGCGCGACGCATGAGCCGGTCGTCGAACGACGCCTGGGGAGCCGCCGAGCGGAGCGTCTCGAGCAGCACCTTCATATTCAAGATCCGCGACTTTTCGAGCGCGTCGCCGAGGCCACGAAAGTCGAGGTTGAACTCCGAGAACAGCAGCGGCGGTCCCTTGGTCGCGTATACGTGCACAAATCCCGACATGGAATCGGAGACGCTCTTGACCATTTTGCTCTTGTTGGTGCGCATCATGAGGCCGCCGGTCGCCACCGCGAGGGCCGGATTGAATTTCTTCGCGGTCACGGTCTTCTCCTGCACCTCCGTGGCGGTCTGGGTCCCTCTCAGGATGAGTCGAATCGTGTCGAAGGGCACCTGTACACCCGCGCCTTGTCGGGGCGACGCGCTCAAACGATCCTCGTGGAGCTCGAAGCTGCGGACCTGCAGTTGGCGTTTCACGAACGGAGATTCCACCGGGTCGAAGGCCAGCGCAGCGAATCCGGCCGTCTTCAGTCGCCCCACGATCTCGGCGGCCTCCTCCGCGGTGGGCGCCCGCGCGACGATGGACGGCGTCGCCACCAGGCGCTGGCGCCCCTCCACGACCGAGCACGAGAGCGCGGCTGCGAGGGCCTGGGCGCGCTCGGGCAACGGGCCCTCTCCATGAACGACTGCGACGAGGTGAACCACGAACTTGGTCGAGCCTACCACCTTCCCGTGCATGAGCCCATGGGCCCGCGAGAGCCCCTACCCCGGACGCCTCGTCGGACGCGAGAAAATGCTAGGATCTTCGCTGGCATTCATGGCCGCTGCTGTGGAACATCCGCGTCGCTCTCCATCGCGCGCCCTCCGGGCGCTCCAAGTCGTCGTCGCGGTCGCCGCCCTCAGCTATCTCGCGCAACTCCTGGAGTGGACGCAGGTTCGCGCGGCCGTACAGCGCGCCGAGGGGAGCTGGCTGCTGCTGGCCTTCGCGCTGCAATTCCCGCTGCTCGCAGCCCTCACTCTCCGCTGGTCGGTGATCCTGCGGGCGCTCGGTCACCGCCTCCCCCGCGCAACCTTGGCCCGCTGGTACCTCTCTTTTTTTCTCTACAGCTGCGTCTTGCCCGGCACCCTCGGTGGTGACGTCGTCCGTGGAGGT
>CALKDV010000201.1 GCA_938084085.1 uncultured Nannocystaceae bacterium | reverse complement strand
CGCGGCGTCGTCTGGCGCCGCCGTCTGTTCGGTGCGCTGCTCCGCGGGCGGGGGAGGTTGCCCGGGCGCGGGAGGCTCCGACTTGCACCCGGCGAGCGCGAGCAGCCCCGCCATGGTGAGCTGGCAACCCCACCGCGAGCGAAGGGGAGGCGCGCTCACTTGGCGTGGGCCTTCAAGCGAGGATCGATCAGCACGTCGGCGTCGGTGGCGGGGATCTGCAGACGTCCCGTGACCACATCTCCTTCCGAGGTGAACGCCACCTTTCTCGCGATCTCTTTCATGCGTTCGGAATCCGCGAACACGGTGCGCTTGTCGAGCGCGTCGACGGCGAGCTTGGCCTCGTCGACCCCAAGCATCTGGTAGGCCACCTCACCGTCAGCGACGCCGCCCTCGAGGCGACGAAGGGAGACGCGCGCCCGACCCACGTCGTGGTCGAGGTCGAGGTGGGTCATGGGGCCCGCCGCCATGGCGAGCAAGGAGAGCGGACGCTCCTCGTTGAGCGCCTGGAGAATCTCTCCCTCAGCAGGTGAGGCCGGGAGATCTCGCGCGGCTGTGAGCGGACTGAGCCCCGAGCCGATCTCTTGCTGCGGGACGAAGGCCACCACATCGTCAGTCAAAAATACGAGGTTGAACGGGAACGCGGAGCGCGGGCGAAACACCTCGAACCCCTCCGCTTCCGAGAACGCGCCCTGGGTGCCGAGGGCTTTCTTGAGTTCCTCGCGCGGACGCTCAAGGCGTCGCACCACGTACAAGTCGTTCGCGACTCGGGGGCGCATGACGAGCATGTCATCGTCGAACCACTCGTTGATGGTGGCGGCGTCGTCGACGCCGAGCAGGACGTCGAGTCCCCACTGAAGATCTGAGGGCGCCTTCACGATGGACTCGAGGTTGGGCGGGAGCCCGAAGATCGTGGAGAGCCGCTCGCCGTCCAAGACGAGCTCGTTGCGCACGTAGCCGATGCTCGTGGCGTCTGGATCGAGCCACGCCAAGAGGGCGGCGGTGGTCGGGGTTCGCGGAGCGTCCGCCGCCCCTGCGCTGGCGGGATCCGGATCGGCGACGGGACCCGCCGTGGTCGAAGACGCGGCGTCGGTTGGGGCGGGCGCCTCCTTTGCCTTGGGGCAGCCAGCCAGTGCGAGCACGCCGGCGAGCGTCCAAGGGCGGAGGAGGAACGAGGGGTGAAGCGTGGGGCGGTGCATGGTGTCGAGGGGCTAGGGGGTCGAGGGTCGCCATCGACCGTCAACGCGGAGGAAGCGGTGTGGCAGTCGCTGCGCGCGTTGGGGGGCGGGCGCGTGGTCGCCGTCGAGTTCGTCGTACCCTGGGTCGTGCGGCAGCACAATGGCCACGGTGCTAGCTTCGGCGGAGAGGCGGGGCAAAATGGTGTCCGCGGCTTGCGCTGGCGTCCGCTGCTCGAGCGCGTCGAGGTTATCGGCGAGCTCCAACAACACACAGATCGTCGGAGGTGGCAGGTCCACATCGCCGGCCTCCCATCGCGTCAAAAATCCCGCCGCGGTGTCCCAGCATCCGTCGGTGGTCTCGTACCCGTCGGGGGTCGCCTCGGCCACAGCCGCGGCGGAGACGCGCGCGAGAAAAAATCGAGCGATGAATCGCCGCCCCTCACGACTCGGCGTGGTCCACGTGTCGAACCATCGCAAGGGCGTCGTGCCGAGATCCAGGGCGGCCTCTTCCAGGGTCTCTCTGCGCGCTGCGCGCTCAAACGTCGCGTCCTCGCTAGGGGGGCCGTCCTCGGCGTCCACGCGACCGCCAGGGAACACCAGGGCGTCGGGCATGAACGGGCTCTTGGCAGAGCGGCGCACCATGAACAGCCGCGGCGCGGCATCGGGGGCGGTCGGGTCCGCAGGGGGAGCGAGCACCACCACGGTGGCCGCGGGTCGCGGCGCGCGTGGGTCAGCTGTGGAGCGTGGGGACACGCCCCGCATCATGCACGAAAACCCGGCCTCGATGTTAGGTTGAGGGGGGTGGCCGATCTGAAACAAACGTCGTCGTACTCGACGCTTTCGCCGGAGGATGTGGCGGCGGAGGTGACGTCGCCGCCCATGCTCCGCTCCGAGCAGACCGCGCTCGTGTCGTCTCGCTTCGTGGAGGCTCTCGGCGTGCCCGCGATGATCTTGGACGAGGCCGGTATGGTGCTCTGCGCCAATGACGCGTCGGCTGCCGTGCTGCAGGTCGACCGGCGCGAGCTGGTGGACGAGCCGCTGCTCACGTGGATCGGCGGCGCGCAGGGTCGCGCAGGTTTTGGACGGCAGTTCCTCGCGCTCACTCGGGGCGGCGAGCACGAGGCGTTCACCCGCGAGCTCGACGTGCGACCGCGCCTTGGACCCCCGGTTCGGTGCCAGTGCCGGGTCGCGCGGGTGTCGGGCTTTGGGGTGCTGCTCACGCTCGAGGCGCTCAGCACCGACGGGGACGCCGACGCCGACTACGGGCGCGCCGTGACCCGAGCACTCGACGCGCTCGACGAGGGCGTGATGCTCATCGACGCCACCGGGAAGGTGGTCCACTCCAACCGCTTCGCGCGCAACCTCCTGGGCGGTCGCGTGGAGGGGCGCTCGTTGGGCGAGCTTGTGTCGACGCAAGAAGAGGGGGACGCCGTGGCCGAGGGGCTGTCACTCGCCCAGGCGGGTAGCTGGCGGGGCGAGGTGAGCATGCGCCGGTTGGATGGGGACTCGCTGCCGGTGGCGCTGTCGCTCGCCTCCGGCGCCGGCGATGGGGCCACGGCCATGGCGCTCGTTCGCGATCTCACCGCGCAGCGGCAGCGCGCCTTCGAAGAGCGGCTGTCCACGCACGTCGACCGCGCCCTCGTGAGCAGCGAGGACCCTCGTACGGGGCTGTCCATGGCCTGCCAAGCGCTCGTCGTGGGGATCGAGGCCACCGCTGCTTGCGTGGTCACGCGGGTGGGCTACACCCCGGAGCGCTGGTACATCGTGAGCGACGAGGCGCAAGAGGTTCGTACCGTGGAGGAGGTGGACTTTGAGTGGCTGCAGTCGCTGGTCACCGAGGGAGAGCTCACAGAGGTTGAGGACCCGAGACTCGCGGCCTTTGGACTGACGGTGCCCCGCACGCAGACCGACGCGAGCGACGACGTGAGGGCCGCGGTCGGGGCCGTCGCGCTGCGGGCTCCGACCGGGGTGGTGGGATATTTGCTCGTCCAACTCAGCGCTCGCTCCACCCCTCGACGCGCGCGGGGCTTCGCGTTGGTCGAACGTGTGGCGCCCCAGCTCGCGCTCGGGCTCGCGGGTGGCTTGAGCCTCATGGAGACCCGCGCGCTGCTCGCCTATCAGCTTCGCGTGCTGGACCAGACCTCGGTGTTGCTCAATAGCCTCGACGGTGCCGGGCGCGTGGTCACCTGGAACAGCGCGAGCGAGCAGCTCTTGGGGACCTCCTCCGCCGACGCGCGGGGCCAACGTTTTGGAGTGGACTTCGCGGTCGCGAATGATCCCGAGGCGTGGCGCGACTTCCTCGAGCGGGTTCGCGTGG
>CALKDV010000200.1 GCA_938084085.1 uncultured Nannocystaceae bacterium | reverse complement strand
ACGCTGAGGCGGGGTTCCCGACCTACGAGGATCTCGACATCATCCTGCCAGGCCTCGGACGAATTCGCAGCGACCTCGGCGACGCGTGCGATGACATGTCCATCGAGCAGGCCTATGAGCACCTCTTTGAGCCCTTTCGCGACACGGTGCTGGAGGTGCTCTACGCGGATCCGGAGCTCCAGCATATCGACTGGAACCAGTCTCACCTGGACCAGGTCGACGCCTACCTCCGAAGCGATGACGTGCGCACGGAGTCAGAGCTCGACGCGCATGAACGACCGCTCTCGCTGGACAACGAGGAGACGGAGGACCCCCCCCCTCCCCTTCGTGTGGTGCCCACACCCGGCGATGACGAGGGCACGGACGCCTCGAGCAGCGACACCGACGCGGATGAACCTACCGCCCAAGGCGTCTTCAACACGACGACGACCACACCCGAGAGTCCGCGACGGCCCCCCCTTCCCGGTGACACGAACGACGCCGACGATGGGCGAGACGAGGTCACGGCAGGTAGCGACCCTGGCGCGCGTGATCCCCACTCGGTATTCGTGGAAGGACCCGACGCCACCCTGGCCATGGATCCGCCGGACCGTGCCATCTGCGCCACGCTCCCGAGCCTCGATTCTGTGGTGGACGCCCTCCACCAGGCGCTACAGACGCGTGAAGCGTCGGGTGGAAACGCGCCGGAGCCACCGGAAGCCGATACGCCGTCTGGAGCTGCCGCGGACGACGGTGGACAGGACGGCGACAACGGGAGCGCCGGCGGCGACGGAGCCCATGGCGACGCTGGCGGTGGAGAGCAGCGTCACGGTGCCGCCCCTGGCGTCGATGCGACCGCCGCTGGTGAGGCCCCCCTCTCTCTCCCCATGACCCAGCCACCCACCGATCGCGCGCGGCACGACGCGAGCCACAAAACCCAGCGCGCGTTGGACCAGGTCAAGTCCGAGCTGGATTCCCCGGCGTCGATGCAACAGCTCGTGCAGGCGGGCGCGACGGGGCCCACGGCCGTCACGACACACGTCGATCCAAACGGTGGACCAGGCGAGACGGCCCCGGGCCCCGGCCACCGACGGTGGGCGGGTGAGCTGCGACGCGGCGTGCTCCCATGGCCGCGTCTTCTGGAGCGCTACTCGGCCAGCTCTCCTGACCTGTTCGACTACTCGTATCGGCGGCCGGTGCGTCGTTACCTCGAACAGGGACTCATCGTCCCCGGCGGGGTGGGCCAGCAGGTCAACAACATCGTGGTCGCCATCGACACGTCCGACAGCATCGCCGCGAATATGCTCGGCCTCTTCAAACGAGAGCTGCGGGCCATCGTGGAGCTGGCCGACGAGCTGACGGTGCTCACCTGTGACAACGAGGTGCGACAAGCGGTCCGCAACGACCAGGTCGCCGCCTGGATCCATCGAGGCGAATTCCACGGGGGTGAAGGCACCGACCATCGCCCCGTGTTCGAGTGGATCGAAACGCAGCGGCTGTCGCCCGACCTGCTGATCTGTTTCACCGATCTCGACAGCTATTTTCCACTCAAGGCTCCGCCCTATCCGGTCATCTGGGTTTGTGAGGAGACCGCCGAGCGCACCCCTAGTTTTGGGCACGTCGTGTTCGTGCCCTCCCTTCCCGAATCAACCCACCCATAACCCAACTCTGCCCCGACCAATCCCAGCAACAACCAGGAGCCCCATGTCTGAACTGAATCCCCTGAGCGTCTATGAAGTGTTGTCCAACCCACTCACCGCCCGCGTCTTCTCCCGAATTGGTGTGGTGATGAATCACCTCTACGTCCGCGAGGAGCGCCTCCTCGCCGGGGAACCGATGGACGATCTCCAGCTACGCGAGGAGCTCGACGCAATGGCAACCGTCCCGGACGTCCAAGGGCTCGACCGCGAGGCAGAGTGCATCTTGCTCCTCGCGCTCGCCCTCGATTTTTGCGACGACGCGCGGACCGTGGTGGCTGGCGTATGCCCGTGGGCCCCCTACGCGTGTCTCCACTCCATGGCGATGCTGCTGAACCTCGACGAGTCTGAGGTCCCCGACTACGAGCGCCAGCTCGCGCCGAACGGGGAACTCGCGCGTCGAAACCTAATCCAACTCCGCCCACGACCTGGCTCGGTGATGCGAATCCCCAACCGCCACAACCTGCGCACCGCCTTCATCGACATCACAGGCGAAGGCATCAACCTGCTCATGGGGGTCTCCGACTCCGAGGAGCTCAACGAAGCAGCCCCCACAGATCCCGCCCAAGGACACCTGCGGTTACTGAAGTGATCCGTCACGGATTCCGAGCTCCCTGCATGGATCAGGCGCCTCGCCGCGCGCCGCGATAGAACGATGCGCGCCGCCAGCTGTCATAGGCTCACGCACGCGCAGCCGAAATCCGAAATCCCGTCCCAGGGTCGTTCAGGATTTCTTGATAGCGCTCGCCCTATATTGTTCTATGGAGAGAAACCAAAAGACCCTGGGTCGGGGAAGCTGGGGAAGCTGCTCCGTCGTTTTCACCCAAGGACCTTTCTGGTCGACGATTTTCACCGCGTCGAAAACCTTAGGACTCCCGCTCCCCTTCGAGCACCCGGAACTTGCGAGGGATCGGGGGCTCGCGGACCGCGGGCGTTGAGCGGAAGGTGTCGGGGTCGAAGTGGTAGTCAAACTCCGTGTCGACGATCGCGGTGAGTTCCGCGACCAGCTCCGCGGCGGTGTCGAAGCGACGAATGAACGCGGCGGACACCATACCCGGCACCCCGGTGAGCACCTCTCCCATGGGCTCGTAGCCCCGTGGAATCCACACGCGCCCCACCTCCTCGCTGAGCCACTCGCAGGCCCCGTCGAGGACCTCCGACTCGAGGAGCTCGTCCTCTTCGATGAGCGCGTGGGCGTCGGGGTGCAGGTGCAGCGTCCCATCACCCAAGATGGTCGCGATGGTGGTCATGGACGACCACACGTAGAGCCGCCCCTCGTCGGGGGTGCGAGAGATGGCCAAGGGCACCTCCACATCCTCCGGGCCGATCGGCTCCTCCTCGTTGTGCAGATACGGCGCCGGGTCCAGCGCCCGTCGCAGATACTCCGCGAGCGCCTGCAGGGTCCACTCCACTACCCCGTGAGCCTT
>CALKDV010000199.1 GCA_938084085.1 uncultured Nannocystaceae bacterium | reverse complement strand
CTGCACTCGTCGATCCCCGCTATCGCCAACGCCATCTACGACGCCGTGGGCGTGCGACTCGACCGGCTGCCGTTCAGCCCGCCGAGGGTGCTCGCCGCCATCGAAGACCGCAAGGCCCGGGAGGCGAGTGGCGAACTCACGCCGCACAAAGGCAACTCGGACGACGAGAAGAGGAGCGCCTGATGCTTCGTCTACCCCAGTTTGGAATCGAAACCCCGAGCACCGTGGAGGACGCGGTGCGCTTGTTGAAGACCCCGGGCGCACGCGTCGTCGCGGGGGGCACGGACATTCTCCCGAACCTCAAGCACCTGCTCGACACCCCGCCCGTGCTGGTGAGCCTGGCCGCCGTGAGCGCGCTTCGAGAGGTGAAGGTGGAGGAGGGCGCGCTCGTCATCGGCGCGGCCGTGACGCTCACCGAGGTCAGCGAGCACCCCCTGGTCCGCGAACACGCGCCTAGCCTCGCGGAGGCGGCGGGCCTCGTGGCTGGACCGTTGCACCGCAATATGGGCACGCTCGGTGGCAACGTGAACCTCGATGTGCGATGCCGCTACGTCAACCAGACCAAGTTTTGGCGCGACGCCTTGGGTGGCGGTTGCCTCAAATCCGAGGGCAACGTGTGCCACGTGGTCCCCAAGGGGCGCAACTGCGTGGCGGCGTTGAGCGCAGACACGGTGCCGGTGCTGGTGAGCCTCGACGCCACCTTTGACTTGGTCGGGGGCGAGGCGCCGCGGACGACAGAGGCGAAAGACTACTACCGGTCCGACGGCATCCATCACATCGTGAAAGAGCCAGAGGAGCTGATGATCTCGGTACGGATCCCGCTCGCCGCGACGCCGCGGCGGTCCAAGTACACCAAGTGGAGCGTGCGGCAGTCCATCGACTTCCCCTTGGTGAGCGCGGCGCTGCGCTTTGACCTTGAGACGGACTCCCCCCATGGCGTCATCACCGCCGCCAAAGTGGTCGTGGGCGTGCTCAACCCGCGCCCGCGGGTGGTAGGTAAACTCGACGATGTGATCGGTAAGAAGCTCTCCGATCCCGCCGTGGCGCGGATCGTCTCCGAGGCGGTGCACAAGCAATGCAAGCCCCTCGAGAACGTGCCCTACGAGGCGCCGTATCGCCGGTCCATGCTCAAAGTGCTCACAAAACGCGCGGTGGAGGGCCTTTCGCAGTAGGGGGAGGCTCGCTGCAAAATCTGCGAGCGACCTCGTCGTGGCTGCGGAGCCCCCATATTGTGAGAATTGTCGTGTAGAAGCGCGCAGGATTCGTTGTAGGCGCTTGCGCTTGGGCTCTGCGCGGGTCAATGTCCGCCCGCCTATGTCCAAGACACGCAACGTCGCCATCATCGCCCACGTCGATCACGGCAAGACCACCCTGGTGGACGGCCTCTTGGCCGAGGCCGGTGCCTTCGCCCGTGGCGACGAATCCGATCGCGCCATGGACAGCGGGGACATCGAGCGGGAGCGGGGAATCACCATCACCTCGAAACCGACCGCCCTGTTGTGGAAAGACCACCGGGTCAACATCGTGGACACACCTGGACACGCCGACTTTGGGGGCGAGGTGGAGCGCGTGTTGAACATGGTGGACTCGGTGCTGCTCGTGGTGGACGCGTTCGAGGGCCCGATGCCACAAACCCGGTTCGTCACCCAAAAAGCGGTGGAGCTCGGTCTCAAGGTCATCTTGGTGGTCAACAAAATTGATCGCGACGGTAGCGATCCCCACGCCGCGGTCGACAAGACTTTTGACCTGCTCGTGTCGCTCGACGCCAGCGAGGATCAGCTTGAGTTCCCGGTCATCTTTTGTAGCGCCCGGGAGCGTTACGCCATGGCCGATCCCGCGGACGCGCCGGGGCCCATATCGAGCGTGCTCGACCTCGTGCTTGCGCACGCGCCGCCGCCGGCGACCGAAGAGGACGCGCCGTTGTCCATGTGGGTGTCCACCCTGTTGCACGACAACTATCTGGGGTTCTTGGCCATCGGTCGCATCAAGACCGGTGGCGTGAAGGTGGGAGACCGATTGGCGCTCGTGCGCCCGAAGCCCGGTCAAGCCTCCAACCCTCAAGCGGATTGCACAGAGGTGTTCCGGATCAGCAAGTTGATTCAGTTCCAGGGTGTTCGTCGCTTTGAGGTAGAGTCGGGCCGCGCGGGGGACATCATCGCCATCGCGGGGATGCAGTCACTCGAGGTGGGCGACACGCTCACATGCGAGGCCCTCGAGGGCCGCCGCTGTTTCCCCAAACTCGAGGTGGACCCGCCCACGCTCTCAGTGCGATTTCGCGTCAACGACGGCCCCTTTGCGGGCAAGGAGGGCCAGTGGGTCACCTCGCGTAAGATCGCAGATCGCCTGTTCCGTGAGGTGCGCTCCAACGTGGCCTTGCGGGTCGCCAACACCGAGACCGCCGAGGAGTTCGAGGTGTCTGGGCGTGGCGAGCTGCACCTGTCGGTCCTCATGGAGACCATGCGTCGCGAGGGCTACGAGTTTTGTGTCTCGCGGCCCAAGGTCATTTTGCAAGAAGATGAGAACGGCAAGCGTCTCGAGCCCTACGAGCGCGTGGCCATCGCCTGTGACGCCGCCTACGCCGGGGCGGTCATTGAGAAGCTGGGCCGTCGACAGGCCGAGATGATCGCGATGGAAGAAGAGGGGGGCGGGCGCCAGCGCATGGAGTTCAAGATCCCATCCCGCGGGCTCATCGGCTACCGTTCTGAGTTCATGACCGACACGCGTGGCACCGGCGTCATCTCCAGCGTCTTTGAGCGCTATGGTCCCTACCTTGGCACCCGCCGCACGCGACCCCGCGGAGTGCTGATCGTCCTTGAGCCAGGTGAGACCATGACCTATTCACTCGCGCGGCTTCAAGAGCGAGGCACCATGTTCGTGGGTGCGCAGGTGCCCGTGTACATGGGCATGATCTGCGGAGAGAACAGCCGGGACGGTGACTTGGTCATCAACCCCTGCGTTAATAAAAAGTTCACCAACGTGCGCTCCGCCGGCGCCGATGAGAAACTCTTTCTGACGCCGCCGCGCGTGCTGTCCTTGGAGGAGGCCCTGTCCTTCATTGAGGACGACGAGCTTTTGGAGGTCACTCCGGAGAATCTCCGACTCCGGAAGCGGCAACTCAACCACAGCATGCGTAAGCGCGAAGAGAAACAAGCCGCGCTCGGCTAGCACCTCCCCGCGCTAGTTCCAGGGGGTTGGGTCGGGATCGTGCGCGACCTTGTCCCGCCCGGCGTCCTTGGCGGCATACAAGGCTCCGTCGGCGCTCTTGAGCATACGCAAAATTATTTCGTCAGCGCTGAACGCCGAGGCGTAGACACCTTCGACACGGGCGACTCCCACCGACACCTTCGGGGTATACAAGGGTCCGGAGGGCGTGGCGAGACACACCGATCGCAGGCTCGCGTTGATCTTGCGGGCGGCGACAAGCCCGCCCGCGAGATCGGTGCCTGGAAAGATGAAGGCGAACTCCTCGCCGCCAATGCGAGCGACCATATCCGCGGATCGAATCGCGTTGGCGAAGGCTTGCGAGGCCGCCTCAAGCACGCGATCCCCAAAGTCGTGTCCGTGGCTGTCGTTGACAGATTTGAAGTGATCGAGGTCTGCCATGGCGAGGCACATGGTCTCGCCATTGCGCGCGATGCGATTAATCTCGTAGACGGCGCGACCCCAGAAGGCGCGCCGGTTGGGTAGGTTGGTGAGCGCGTCGGTCAGCGAGAGCTGCTCGAGAGCGCGGTTACGCGCTTGCAGTTCGCGGGCGAGCTGCTCTTTCTCCTCGAGGGCCTGTTCGAGGCGTTGGAGCAGGTCCTCGTAGCTGAGGTTAAGTTCGGACAGCCCGCGGTTGGCATCCACGAGGATCTCCTCGAGTGAGGGCTGCGCCTCGATCTCCAGCCCGAGGGCGTGGGCGGCGTCTTGAACGTCT
>CALKDV010000198.1 GCA_938084085.1 uncultured Nannocystaceae bacterium | reverse complement strand
CTTTATGACCGCCATGACCAACGCCCAACCGGACCTGCTCGTCACCCTGCACGAGAGCAAGAAAAAGTTCCATCCAGACGTTCAACCATCGTTCGGTCAGACCGTCGTCTACGGAGTGGACCCCGTTCCAGACATCGTAAGTACAGCGGTGGCACGCATGAATGCGAACACCCAACATCCAGGAGAGACCTGGGCTCCTCACTATTTCCCGGTCTCCACCTCTTCGACCGAGGTGATCGTGGAGCGACTCGGCTGTATCGGACTGTGCATCGAGACGTGGATGGGCTTCCCACTGGCTCGCCGCGTCGAGATGCACCGTGAGATCGTTACGGTGCTGCTCGAAGAGATCGGGGTTGGCGTCACGTTTCACGGCTAGGCCAGGACCGCGCGCGCGGGTCCGCCTGGGAGCGCAGCCGTCGCTGGCGCCGAGCCCCCTGCCGGCAGTCCTCACTCCCGGGACCGCGGATGTCATTTCCCTCACAAATAGACAGCCCAAATGTCATCGCAGAGCGGCTCTTTCATCCGCGCGGAGGCGATCCACCCCATGACGCCGCGCGCGGCGCATGCTTTTTCACAGCCTCGCTCGGCTCATCCGCCACCGTTGCGCTACGCTGTCTTTGTCATGGAAGTGGCAACAACATCCAACGAGGCCGACCTACGGCCGCGCGTGCTCAACGCCTTCAATCGCCACTCACATTACGAGGGCGACGGGCTGCTCAATCATTCCATTCGGCTGTTCGAGTTGACCAAGCTGGTCATGAACGCGGAGCGGATCGACTTCGATGATGACGTGGCCTTCGGCATCGCGATGTTTCACGACCTCGGGCTCACCGTCCCGCGCGGCGAGTCCCCCACATACATGCACCGCAGCTTGACCCTCTTCCAAGAAGAGTTCGGTGGGCTGTGCGGCGCGGTCGATTCCACGATCATCGAAGAGTGCATGCTCCTCAATCATCGGGTCTTCCCCGTGCCCAACAGCACCCCAGAGGCGGAGGCCTTCCGCAAGGCGGTCTGGATTGAACACACCCGCGGCCTCAAGCGCTACGGACTCGTCGACAAGGCGTCCGTGCGAGATGTGTTTCGGAGGCATCCCCGCGCGAATCTCGACCGCGTGCTGCTGGATTTTTTTTGGATCACGGTCCGGAATGAGCCGCGAACCATCACCAACGGGATCCTCTTTTGAGCCCACAGGAACTGCACATGATGGATGACCAGACAAGAACTGAAGTGGAGGCGGCCGCCTTTCGACGCCTCGTCGCGCACCTCCAATCTCGCACGGATGTCCAGAATATCGACATCATGAACCTCGCGGGATTCTGCAGGAACTGCGTCTCAAAATGGTTCCTCGCGGAGGCCCAAGAGCGCGGCGTCGACACCGATCTTGAGGCTGTCCGCGAGGAGGTCTACGGCATGCCCTATCCGGCTTGGAAGGCCGAATTTCAGAAGTGAACGCCGCGCTCGAACAGCGCACTTTGTCCATTCGAACCAACGGGCGCTCGCTGATCCCGTTGGGCGAGAAAGTTCAAGGTGCTCTCCAAGCCAGTCCCTTCACCCGCGGTCTGTGCACCCTCTTTGTGGCGCACACGAGCGCGTCGCTGCTCATCAATGAAGGCGCCGACCCGGAGGTCACCCGCGATCTTGAGAGGTTCTTCGCGAGACTCGTCCCCGACGGTGACCCCCTCTTTCTCCACCGCGCAGAGGGCCCCGACGACATGCCGGCACACGTCCGCACCGCACTCACTCAAACATCTCTCAGCCTGCCATTCGCCAATGGGACCTTGTCACTCGGGACCTGGCAAGAGGTGTTCTTGTGGGAGCATCGCCACGCTCCCCACACACGCTCCATCTCGTTGACCTTGATCGGAGAGGCGACGTGACCCGAGAGCAGCCTCGTCGCGGACGAATCCACGACAGCCCGATCTGGCGGCGGTTGTCCCGCCAGATGGCGAAGACGGTCACCGGCTACAACCTCTTGGAAGAGGGGGACCACGTGATGGTCTGTCTATCTGGCGGCAAAGACAGCTACACGCTGTACGAGCTCCTCTCCGATCTGAAGCGGCGCGCCCCGATCAGCTTTCAACTGACCGCGGTGCACCTCGACCAGGTGCAGCCGGGCTACGACGGTGCGCCTCTCCACGCGTGGCTCGAGTCCAACAGCGCGAGCTATGAGATCGTCCGCGAAGACACCTACTCCACGGTGGTGGATCTCGTGCCAACGGGGAAGAGCTTTTGCTCCGCGTGTTCGCGGCTCCGCCGGGGCATCTTGTACCGCGCCGCAGAGCGCCTCCGCTGCAACAAGATAGCCCTCGGACACCATCGGGACGACGCGCTGGAGACGCTGTTGATGAACCTCTTTTACGCAGGAAAGCTGCAGGCGATGCCCGCCATCTACCGCACCGATGACGGCCGCTTCGACGTGATCCGGCCGATGATTGAATGCGCCGAGCGTGACATCATCGAACACGCCAGCCTGGCAGAATATCCGATCCTCCCGTGCAACTTGTGCGGCTCTCAGTCTGGCCTCCGGAGAGACGCGATGACAGAACTCCTCGATCAACTTGAGCGCGACAACCCAAATATCCGCTCCGTGATGCTTCACGCCCTGAAGCAAGTGAACCCGTCGCACCTCCTTGATCGCGACGTGGCGAAGGTATGGCTCTCACGTGCGAGCGAATCCACCCCAGAGCGCCCAAAGAGCGGCGACACCTCTCTGAGTGTCGACGCCGTGGAAGGTTCACGGGGGGCGCCGTCCCTCGTTCAGCTTGGAAAGCCCCGCTCTGTCTAGTTCGATCTAGGCAACGCCCGGACCTCGCCTCCGTCGATCTCAAGCACCGAAGGAGCGCCTCCGTAGTGCGCGGACATGCCGACGTCGATGCGCCACACGAGGCCGCCGCACGCGCTCGAGATCCCATCAGACTGTACGGTGTGCCCCACGACCATCCGCGCCACGCCGAGTCTAGTCAGCACCTGCGCGAGCTCCTCGCAGGCCTCCTCGGAGGTGTCGAGAGAGAAACTGCGATCCCACACCGGTCCGTCTTTGGCGAGGAGCGCCTCGGGCGGCCGCTCGACTTCGCCGCGGAGCCACGCGCTCGCCTCCTCGTTAATGTGATCGATGCCGTACTCGGCCCACTTCGCGCGAACGCCTCCGTGCACGAAGATGGAATCGCCCACCACCGCGATGACCTTGCGGTCCGCCAGCCTGTTCGCGATGTCGGCGCCCGGGCGGAACGCGAGCATCCGGCCTCGCGCCTCCTTGGGGACCGCACCCCGGGTAGGCACCGTCGGGTCATCGTAGGAGACGTAGTCCGCGAAGCCTCCGCGGGTCACGTAGCGCAGATCCCCCGCGGCGTTCATGATCTCATGATTGCCGTTCAGTACGTGGACCGCGCCGCCAGCCGCCGCCGCCTCCCCGCGCAAGCGCTCGAGCAACGCCAAAATCTCAGGCTCGTCGTCGCCTCGATCTAGCTGATCACCGGTCTGCACCACGGTTGTCGCGCCGCCGATCCAGTGTTCCTCCCCGTCGATCAGACCCCCGAGTCTGAGGGCCGCTCGGGTCGCCCGGACATCTCCGTGGAGATCGCCCAGGGCGATCACGCGTCCCGCGACAGGGAAGGTAGAGTTCACCGCACGCGCGCGCCACGAAGCCTCGACGGTGCCAGCCGCCGCCTTGGCGCCAGCCTCCGCCGGTGCGCGACGCCCGTCGGCGACCGCAGTGGGCGGCGCTTGGGTCTGCGCGGCCGCCGGCTTCCCAGAGGTCGCGGCTGGAGGAGCAGGACAGCCGAACAGCGGCACCAGCACGAGCGCGCCCATGCAAGCGCCCCCCCACAGATCACGCCGTCTTCGTGCGAGTGGCGGTCGTGGTTCAATAGGCATCGCCACCTCCATCCTCGTCCGACCGGCCATGCTCTCGAAGTTCTTGGGCGGCGACCGAGTACCGCGTCGTGGGATGCACACGGAGGCGTCCGAAGGGGATCGGTTCATCAGTCTCCTCACACACACCGAATGTCCCGCGAGCCATTCGCGCCAACGCGTCGTCAATCTCAGCGAGTATCCGGTCGTACTTCGCGAGCATCGCGGCGCTCCGCTGTCGGCTCTCCTCCCCAGATGCGGCGTCTTGTGTATCTCCAACATCCGCTGCCTGCGGCTGCCCCACACTCTTTAGCTCCTCGTGCCGCTCGGACCGGACGCTCTTACGATGGTCCTCAAGCTGCTCACGAAGCACATCGCGCTGTTCTTCAGACAGGTGCTCCATCTGCAAAGGGTGCCGCGCGCAGCGCTAAAGCTCAAGGTGTGGCGTGCCATGGTAACGCGTGAGGAACCCGCACCGCGACCAAAACCGGCGGGTGGTAGGCCAGACCGTTTGCAGCAGGTACCATTCACGGATGTCGCAGTCGCCACGGTCCCTCACACTTTATTGCGCAGGCGCCTTCCTCGCGGGGGCATGCACCACGCGCGTCGTCTCCCCAGAGCGAGACGCCACCGCCACCCCCGGCGGGAACATCGGCGCCGAGGCCACGGTGGTGGAGCTGCGAGCGGCGCCGACGGCCGTGGCTCCTTCGGGTAAGGCCAAGGTCACCGTGCTCGCGCGCGGCGCCCAAGCCTTCGTCGGAGAGTTGACCATCGCGGAGGGCGCTGCAGTACCGGAACACGCCGACGCGACCGAGGAGTTTATCCACGTCCTCGAGGGCAGTGGCACCATCACCATCGACGGACAAGTCTCCACGGTCGGTGTGGGCACGACAGTCTTCATGCCTGCTGGCGCGGTGGTCGCGTTTCGCAATGGCGACGCGCCGCTTCGCGCCATCCAGGTCTTCGCGGATCCTGATCCGGCCTCCAAATATGACGACTGGGCCTGGACGCGGCCCTAGCATACGCACTCACGGTGCGGGGCCAGCTCGCTCAGCGCCGCAGTTCTCGCGTAGCGACACTGACCACAAAAACAGCATGCAAACGCCTCCAAGAGTCACTTTTCGTTACTCGAATACGATCTCTCTTGGAAATTGCGACGAAATGCGAAAAAAAACGCGCACCGCTGAACGTAATTGCAGGTGAGCCTAGGGTCGTCCGTGATAATAGGCTTGCCGTCCGCACACTTCGCGGCACCGCTCTCACTGAACGACAAGCGGTGAAGACTCAGGAGATAAAAAACATCATGGCTAACCTCAAGAACATCCTGGCGGCTTCCGCCCTCATTGGCTCCGGTTTCCTTTTCGCAGGCTGCGATAAGGACGGCGCCGAAACCGAAACCCCAGCAGCCGACGCTGCCCCTGCCGCTGAAGAGGCTCCCGCCGAAGAGGCCGCGGCCGAAGAGGCTCCTGCCGAGGAAGCTGCCGCTGAAGAGGCTCCCGCCGCTGAAGCTGAGGAAGCTGCTGCTGAAGAGGCTCCCGCCGCTGAAGAAGCTGCTGCAGAGTAGTCTAGACGCTCTTTTTCATGCGGTGCCAACAGCGCCGCATTACAAAACCTCCCGATCATAGATCAGGAGGTTTTTTTTATGGAACTCACCAACGGTGGCGCCATCAATTGAGGACAGCCGGCGCCAAGCGCACCAACAGATCGCCGGCGCGCACTTCATCTCCC
>CALKDV010000197.1 GCA_938084085.1 uncultured Nannocystaceae bacterium | reverse complement strand
CCGTCGGTGTTGTCATCGGGACAGCAATCCAGATCCGTCATGTCGTCTGAACACCAGGTGTATCCGGGTCGGCATTCACATTCACCACCGATGAGCCAGTTGTTGTTACCGGAGGAGCAGTCTTCGAACGCATCTCCGATGGAGACCGTGCATCCGATGGAAAAACCGGCGATTAACGCGGTGGTCGCTGCCGAAAAATAAAGTGCAGTTCGTGATTTCGTAGAGTGTTCCATGGGGTGCTTTCCTTGTAGCCTCGACAATCCGACGCGGAGGACTCGCGTTCATTCTCTCTCAGGCGAGGATCCCGGTCGAGTATTCGACCCGCAAACAGACCCGCTGCCCAAGGGCGCCTAAACCGCTGATTATCCGGCGTTCCTAGCGAGATAAAGGCATCTCGGAGAACCAGCCGACGCGCAAAATACGCGCGTTGGCACTCGGGAGCGGGGGACTTACTCCACGGTCCAGGTGTGACCTGAGCGCAGCAGGGCGTCGATGCTGTCTACCTTGGAGGTCGCCTTCGCATGCTCCACTTGGGCGTGCACCGCCTGATCGTACGGATGTGCATCGGTATCGCAGTACAGAATGCCGAGCGCGATGGGGAAGCGCGGTGGCTCGAGGTTGGCGAGCAACAGGGCCATGGACTTGTTGCTCTCATCGTGGACGAGGATGTCCTCCTCCGTGACGCCATCTTCGCCGATGGTGACTACCTCCAGCTCGATGGTCTTGGCGTTGAGTCGCAGTCCCTTGTTTTCGCCGAAGCGCATCGGCTGCCCATGCTCCAGTCGAAGCTGAGATTCGTCGGCGATCTCCTTGTCTTTCACATGCGACCAGGCGCCGTCATTGAAGACAGGACAGTTTTGCAGGATCTCAATGAAGCTGGCGCCGCGGTACTCGTGCGCGCGCGTGAACACGGGGCCCAGGTGTTTGGCGTCGGTGTCGATGGTGCGGGCGATGAAGCGTCCTCCAGCGCCGAGGGCGAATGAGGCGGGGACAACGGGCGCATCGATGGAGCCCATCGGTGTCGATGGAGTCCGAAGTCCGACCAGCGACGTGGGGGAGTACTGGCCCTTCGTGAGTCCGTAGATCCGGTTGTTGAACAGCATGATTTGCAGGTCAACATTCCGACGGAGCACGTGCAGCATGTGGTTGCCCCCGATGCTCAGCCCGTCACCATCGCCGGTAATCATCCAGATATCGAGCTCGGGGTTGGCGAGCTTGAGGCCGGTCGCAACTGCGGGCGCGCGCCCGTGGATCGTGTGGAATCCGTAGGTGTCCATGTAGTAGGGGAAGCGGCTTGAACAGCCGATGCCCGAGATGAAGACCGTATTTTCGCGTGAGACCCCGAGGGCTGGGAGAGTCCGCTGCAGGGTCGCGAGGATGGCGTAGTCACCACATCCAGGGCACCAGCGGATGTCCTGGTCCGAGGTGAAGTCTTTGCGAGTGAGCTTTTGCGTAGGCGCGTTCATGGCTTCGAGTCCTCTTCTTTTCAGCTGGCGGGGAGGTGGTCGTGGATGGCAGACACGATCTCCGCCACTTTGAAAGGTTGTCCAGAGATTTTATTGATGCCCTTCGCGTCGACGAGATACTCACCGCGGAGGATCTTCACGAGCATGCCGTTGTTCATCTCTGGCACGATGACGCGCTTGAATCGCCTCAAAAGCTCGCCGGTGTTCTTTGGCATCGGATTGAGGTGCCGCAGGTGAGCGTGGGAGACTTGGACGCCCTCCTTTCGCGCGCGGCGGACCGCCTGCCGAATCGCACCATGGGTGGATCCCCACCCAATGACGAGCAGGTCACCTGTGTCCTCACCCTCCTCGATCCCGAGTTCCGGAATGTCGTCGGCGATGTTGGCGATCTTTTGCGCTCGCATCTTGGTCATGAGGTGATGGTTCTCCGGGTCGTACGAGATGTTGCCGGAGGCGCGGTCTTTCTCGATGCCGCCGATGCGGTGCTCGAGGCCCGGGGTGCCGGGTCGGGGCCACAGCCGGCTGAGGGTCTCGTCATCGCGAATGTAGGGGTGGAAGTCTGGAGTTTCGCTTCCGGCAAACTCCACCGGGAACGGGGTCAGGTCCGCCATGCTCGGGATCTTCCAGGGCTCCGCTCCGTTGGCGAGGTATCCGTCGGTCAACAACATCACCGGGGTCATGTATTTCGTAGCGAGACGGGCTGCCTCGATGGCTTGGAAGAAGCACTCGCCGGGCGTGCTCGCGGAGATCACAGGGAGCGGCGCGTCACCGTTGCGTCCGTAGATCGCCTGAAATAGGTCGGATTGTTCGGTCTTTGTGGGGAGGCCGGTGCTTGGCCCACCGCGCTGGATGTCGATGACAACCAGGGGCAGCTCGGTCATGATCGCCAGCCCGATGGCTTCGGCCTTTAGGGCGATGCCGGGGCCGGAGGTGGTTGTGACGCCGAGGGAGCCGCCGAAGGAGGCGCCGATCGCCGCGCAGACCGCCGCGATTTCATCTTCCGCTTGAAAGGTGACGACACCAAAGTTCTTGAGTCGAGACAGGGCGTGAAGCACCGTCGACGCGGGGGTGATGGGGTACGAGCCGAGGACCAGCTGCAGCTCCGAGAGCTTGGACGCGGCGACGAGACCCCACGCGAGCGCCTCGTTGCCCGTCACGTTGCGGTAGGTGCCGGGGGAGAGGGTCGCCTTGGGGACCTTGTAGATGTGGACGCCGGTGGGCATCTCAGCGGTCTCGCCGTAGGCGTGGCCGGCCTTGAGCGCGGCGATATTGGAGTCACGGACGACCTCCTTTTTTGCGAACTTTTGACCGAGCCATTCCTCGGTGTTTTTGGTGTCGCGTCCAAACAGCCAGAGCACGAGGCCGAGGGTCCACATATTTTTGGACCGCAGCGCCTCTTTGGTCCCGAGGTCGAAGGCTGCGACCGCAGCGAGCGTGTGCTTGGAGATGTCGAGCTTCACGAGGCGGTAGGCCGCGAGTGTTTCGTCGTCAAGGGGGTTTTGCTCATAACCCGCCTTCTTCAGGTTGCCCTTGGTGAAGGCGCCCTCGTTCACGATGAGGAGACCGCCGTCGACGAGGTCGCCGACGTTGGTCTTGAGGGCCGCGGGGTTCATGGCGATGAGCACGTCCGGGGCGTCGCCCGGGGTCATGATGTCGTGGGACGCGACGTGAATCTGAAAGCCAGAGACCCCGTAGGTTGATCCCGCGGGCGCGCGGATCTCCGCCGGGAAATCCGGGAAGGTTGAGAGGTCGTTGCCGACCATGGCGGAGGAGTGTGTGAATTGCGCCCCGGTCAGCTGCATGCCGTCACCGGAGTCACCGGCGAAGCGAATTACGACCGAGTCGAGTTCTTCACGTTCGAGTTTGTTGGGGGAAGCGCCGCCATCCATGTTCATGTCCTCGTAGGCGTATGTGTCGCGCGTCTGCGCGGCGTTTCTGCCTCGGTGGAGTTTGGACCCCTTTGAGGCGCTTGTCACGAAAAGCGGGTGGAGGAAGACTCACAAAATCGCCCACCACGGCCCGATTTACGCCCAATTTTGTCCGGTCTTGCGGCTGTCGTGCCGGAGATCGCCAACGGGTCGACTTGGCGGCGTATTCCGGGACATAGAGAGGGCACCAGAGCGCGCCGATCCACGCCAGCCTGGTGGATCGGGATCCTGAACGGAGTGGGCAGGGAGCGCAGTGTGCCGTTCGTTAACCCCGCGGGTTCAACACTTCAAGCGTTGATTCGGAAGACGAGGTTACGCTCTCTAAATTCGCGGCGGCTACCACATGCACAGACCGTAGGTCGTGGCTGATTCGCCCTCACAAAATGAGCCCAACGGACACTCGTTGTCCGCCAGGCAAAGCAAGGCGCATCGGTCCAGCGCGAGACACTCGCCCTGCGCAGTTTGACACTCCTCGTTTGGGCCGAAGCACTCCGGGTCGGTCGTGCAAGGAACACCCGTCAGCGTACCGATCGCGCACTGGATCATGGCCGTCGCTGTTGGGTGGGATGGGCACTCTGAGGTGAGCCCGTTCGGACATCCCGGTGCGCAGTAGGATCCGTTGAATCCGCCGATGGTGGTCGTGGTCTCGCCCGTCAGGCAGCCGATGCCTGGGTCTCCGTATGGATCCGAGTTCATCGTGGGGACGACACATACCCCTCCTTCGCAACTCAGTCCGGCGTCACAGGTGTTGTTCCCGTAGCATGCGCACCCTTCAGTTCCCATCGGGCAGCTGCCGTCGGTGGTGCTTGAGCTGGTGGTGGACGTGGTGGGGTCGCCGGTGGTTGTGGGGTCGCCGGTGGTTGTGGGGTCGCCGGTGGTGGTGGGGTCGCCAGTGGTGGGGTCGCCCGTGGTCGCGCTGCCCTCGCCGCTCTCGGAATCCGAAGTTGAGGCGCTCGTCAGTCCCGAGCCGGCGGAGGTGGGCCCAGAACTCGTAAACAGGGAATCGTTGGTCGAGTCATCTTTGACCTCGCAGGCAGAGAGGGACAGGACGAAGGCGGCGCTGAGGCTAAGGAAATGACGAATTTTCATGGCGAATACAACTCTCTAACGCCGCCAAAGGTAGCAGATTTTCATGTCCTGGTCGCGCGAGGGAATGTCGCCGCTGTGCATTAGGGCGGTGATGGACGCGACAAGAACGGACCGACAGCGCGATTCGCGTTCCTCCTGACAAGGTCAAGGAAACGCCCGTATTCCAAAAGACGCCTCATTCTTCCCATGAAGACGTCCGCAGGGTTTGCGCTGTGTGATGTTCAGAGCCGCTCGAACTCGGATGCGCGTTCATGCGCGCCCGCGGGGATTGCACCGGGCGATCATCGCGACGGTTGGATGCCGGTGTCCCCCCCGGGCGCGTCGGTCCATCCCGCGTAGGTGACCGTGCGATGGGTGCCGAAGCCGCGTCGATTGTCGGTGAGCTTCGCCCAGCAAATGTCGAGCGCGTACACGGCAGGTGGTGACACTGATTCCAGCGGGGCGCGGGCGATCGGATGGGCGTGTAGATACTGGGACGTGAGCCGCGACGTCTCGGCTGCACCCAACAGTCGTTGGTGCGTCACGAAGCCCCGCAGTTGAACACCCCGAAGCTCCGCGATGTCCCTCGACTC
>CALKDV010000196.1 GCA_938084085.1 uncultured Nannocystaceae bacterium | reverse complement strand
GCCGCTCATGTCCTTATGATACGCCTCGAGCCGCGCTCGCAAGGCCTCGTCCGTGGTCGCGAGCATCCGCGCAGCCAGTAACCCGGCGTTCTTCGCCTGGCCGATCGCGAGCGTCCCGACCGGGACTCCTCCGGGCATCTGCACGATAGAGAGCAAAGAGTCGAGGCCTTGGAGGTGTCGGCTCGGCACCGGCACCCCGAGCACGGGGAGGACAGTGGAGGCCGCGATCATCCCGGGAAGATGCGCCGCGCCCCCCGCCCCGGCGATGAGGACTCGCAGGCCGCGGCCTTGCGCCGCCTCTGCGTAGGAGGTCATCTCGGCGGGGGTGCGATGGGCAGACAAAATTCGAACTTCGTGGGCGACGCCAAGCTGCGCGAGCGCCTCGGCGGCCTCGCGCATCACGGGGAGGTCCGACTCACTTCCCATGCAAATCCCCACCAGTGGTCCCTGAACGTTTTGTTTGTCGTTGGTCATTAGAGCTTCAACTTTTCTGCCGTGTCTTCCGCGATACGCCGGACACTCTTGAGATCGTTCCCGAGGCAGGTGACGTGCCCCATTTTGCGCTTGGGTCGAACCTGCCGCTTCCCGTAGAGATGAATCGCGACATCGGAGCTTCGCACCGCCTCTGCGAGCGCGTGGACATCAGCGGTACCCTCACGATGTCCGAGGACGTTCACCATGACCGCGCAGCGGCTGCGGAGGCTCGTCCCCCCGATGGGCAAGCCCAACACGGCCCGCAGATGATTTTCGAACTGGGACGTGACGCAGCCCTCGATGGTGTAGTGCCCCGTATTGTGGGGTCGCGGCGCCACCTCGTTGACGAGGAGCCCACCGTCCGGCGTCATAAACAACTCCACCGCGGTGAGCCCCACGAGATCGAAGGCCTCCACCACTTGCCGAGCGATGGCGGTCGCCTGCGCCTCTACCGAAGGCGCGCAGCCCGACGGGACCTCGGTGGCGTGGCATCGATGGTCTCGCTGCTCGGTAGTCGTCACGGGATAGGTCTCAATTTCCCCGTCCCTGCCCCGGACGACGAGCACCGAGAGTTCACGCTCGAAAGGTACCCACGCTTCGAGCAAGAGGCCGTCTTCTCCATGCAACGCGATGCACCCCGCGCGCGCCTCCTCGGCAGAATGCGCCGCGGCATTGCCGTAACCGTCGTAGGACCCTCGGCGCCGCTTGAGCATCGCTGCCCCGCCGAGCCGCCCGAGCGCGGCCACTGCCTCGTCTCCGGAGGCAACCAACTCGAAGGGAGCCGTGGCGATATTCTTCGAGACGAGCACCTGCTTTTGGGTGCCCTTGTCCGCGATCAAGTCGAGACTCGCCGAGGCTGGGAACATCCGGCAGCGGGTCTCCTCGCGACCGCGCAGGGCAGACTCGACCGCGCCCGCGGGGGCCCATTCATTCTCCGTGGTGATCACATCACAACCATCCACGAAACGAGTGAGGAGCTCGGGGTCACTCCAATCCCCGATCATCGTCTCGCCGATCCCTTCGGTGGCACCGCTCTGCGCCCGGTCTAAAAAGCGCACCTGCACCCCCATCCGCACAGCGGCCAACCCCAGCATTCGCCCGAGCTGTCCCGCACCCAATATCCCTACGCGGACGGCCCCACCTCCCTTGCGAAGCGGGCTGTGGTCTAGGGTCGATCTCTCCATCTCGGTCACGGGACGCTCCATGGAAGCCGGTACCATCTCAGGCTTTGGAGGCAAATGCACGCCATTTTCGCCATTCGACGCCTGCGCACCTTCTCACATATAACCGGCGGAGAGCGCCGCCCGAGCGTCCGCCTCGGCCATGCCCGCCTCCACCGCGAGGGCGACCGCGATGGACACCTCCGCGTCTCCCCGGTGGGCGGCCGCGACGATCGGTCCGAGCTGATGCATCACCCGCAGTTGACTGAGTTCCGTGAGGCTCGCGAACTGAGCGACGATGGCCGCGCGCGCCGGCGGCTCGTGCAAGGTAGAGACGAGGGACTCTCGTTTTTCCTGATCCACCGGGAGCCCGCTGATAAGGTCGTCAAATTCTACGAGTTCGGAGGCGTCGATGCGCCCGTCACTCGCGACGACCCCCGCGGCGAAGCCAATCAGCACCTCCGCCTCTGTAGTGGCCTCACGCAGCACGGCTGACCGCAGTTCGGCCGCCGCCTCCTTTGTCGCGCCGAGGCGCGCTGCGATCTCGTCGTGCGCTGTCGTCTCCGCGTCCGCCACGCTCCCATCGGAGAGCGCCATGCGCCACGCGAGCGCCAGGACGCTGTCGGCGTGGACCGACGCGTCCACCTCGATCGTCTTCATGCGCTCGGTGACCGCAGACTTGTCCATCACCATGGCCATGGCGTCAGCCTCGTCCTCCTCGGGGATTCCTCCCTCGAGCAGCTTCACCATCAGGTCCCACTCGCCGACCTCAAGAACATCGTCCGCGTGGGCGATCCATGCGCACGCGAGGAGGGTCCACTCTTGCTGCGAAGTCAGTGCCATCGCCGGAGTGTACCGCCTCAGGACACTCCGGGGCCACCGGCGACGCCCCGCGCTTGCCCATGGCCGTTTCGCACCGGTCTAAAGGGCGTTTAGTCCACGCGCCACGACCACTCGCTCATGGCGAGGGCCGCCGGCGCCTCACTCCACCACAGCGCCGCGGGCAGCTGCTCTAGCACCTGCAGCAGCGGTCGGGGCAGCGCGAGTCGGGCCGCCCCGCCGCGGTTCTCGCCCGCCCCCTCCGAGAGCGGGTTCGGGAGTCGCAGCCCAAACAAGCGGACGACGGAGCCCAGCGGTCCAGGATCGCTGGAGACCCAGCGCACGGTCACGCTCGACCGATCCCGCCCCGCCTCTCCCGCCGCATACGCGATGGCCTCCGTGAGCCCCCCGTAGCGATCCGCGAGCCCCACCTCAAGCGCCCGCACACCCGCGAACACGCGGCCTCGGGCGACGCCGTCCACCTCAGCCTTGCTCATGCTCCGAGCGGCCGCCACGCGGTCCGTGAACTGCGCGTAGCTGCGCTCGATGTCCGCCTGGGCGGCGGCGCGTGTGCTGTCGTCGTAGGGCACCAACCATGAGCGCAGATGGGCGTGCTCGCTCATCGCGTCCGTGTCGATGCCAACGCCGACGCGGTCAAAGAAGCCGGACAGATCGAGCTTGGGATAGAAAATGCCGATGCTCCCCGTGGTGGTCATGGCGTCGGTCACGATATAGCTCGCGCTCGTCGCGATATAATATCCTCCGCTCGCAGCGACGCCGCCAAACGACGCGATGACTGGCTTTTCCTCGGCCACACGATCGAGCGACCTCGCGATATCCTCCGCGGCGGCGACGGAGCCTCCAGGCGAATTCACCCGGAGCACCACGGCGACCACCTGACGATCCTCGCGCAGCTTGTCGATCTGCGCGACCACAGATTCGCTCCCCACGAGTCGCCGGTTGAGCACCGGGATCGTCAAGCTCTTGCCTCGCACCAGCTCGCCGTCGATGTGAACCACCGCGATCGTGGGCCCCTCGCCCCAGCGGCCGTCTTCCACTGGACCCCGACGATAGGTACGCAGACGCACGTCGGTCGCTAGCCACGCGCCGAGCTGCTCCTCCAGCTGATCCGGAAACGCCAGCTCGTCCACGACACCGAGCTGTGTCGCCGCCGTCACGGCGATCGGCGCGGTGTCCCACCACGCGGCGACCTGCGCTGCGTCGACCGTGCGGTCCGCGGCCAGGAGCCGGACGAGGTGGTTGTGAAGGTCGGCGAGCAGTTGATGGCGCTGTCTCGCGACCGGAGCGCTCGCGGCTGCACGGGCGTAGGTCTCCGCAGAACCCTTGAACTCCGCGATGCGCACGAACTCCGAGCGAACCCCAAGTCGTGCCAGTAACTCGCCATAATACAACCGGCGGATGGAGAGGCCGAGCATCTCGATAGATCGATGGGGATGTGCGAACACCCGCTCCGCCGCCGCCGCGAGGAAGTACGAACGTGTGGACGTTGACCCGAGATACGCCGCGACGCGGCCGCCGCGGAGCTTGTAGCGCTCAAGCGCCTCGCGCACCTCCTCCACCTGCGCGTAACCTAGATTGACCCCTTCGACCTCGAGCAACACCGAGGGCATCACTGAGAGCGCGGTCGAATCGAGCAGCCGCACCAACCGATACATGCCCCGCTCCCCAGGGAAATCTCGCACGCGGATTTTGGTCATCACCCGACGGTTTCGCGGCAGCGTGGCCCCCGCGTGGCTCGCTTGCTCGATGCGTACGCGAGCCACGCCACCCCCCACGGCCGCTCCTCCACCCCGAAACGGACCCCCGACAACCCCACCGGCCACGGAGCCCCGGGCAAGCTGCAGCACAAGCCCCGCCGAGACCTTCGCGTCGAGGGTGGGGTCGGCGACCGGATCGACCCGCGTCGCGTACAACTCCGCCTCGGCGAACAGGCCTCCCCCAGGGAAGTTGATCAAAGTTCGCACTCGCGGCTGGACGGGGATCGTGCTCCCGCGAAAACGGACCGAGGAGGCCCGGCGCGTGTCGATGCGTGCTCCCACCGCGAGCTCCCAATTGCGACGGCCGAGGGGACGCACGGCGATCTCTGGATCCACGGTCAGGGGCACACGCTGCGCGCCCGCGCTGTCGGCCCCCAATGAGGGTCCAATGACCGGCGCGTTCAGTTGCCGCGCGACGACGCCGACACTCAAAAACCGGTTCGCGCGCCAGCCGAGCCCCACGTCGAGCGCGGTCACACCGTGCGCCCAGGCGTTGGCGCCCGACACCATATGATGCACACCAAGCCCCATCGAGAGTCCGGGGATCCACCGCATCAAGGGGACCCCCATCGCGAGCGAAAGCTTGGTGTAAGGCGCGTCTGCCGAGCGAAACTCTGGCGTGGTCAGCGTGGACTCGGCCGCCGGTTGATTCGGCCACATCCACTGCAGCCCGACCCCGAAGGTCGCGAGGTTCCTCGGGAGTGGAATCGCGAAGAAACCGCCGACCCCGCTGCCCCGGCGGCGGCTGGCAGGGGCCGCCATGCTCACGTCGAGGGTCATCGCCCGACCCAATAAAAATCCTAGGTTCCCGGGATTTTGAACCGTCGCGCTGGCGTCGGCGTCGCCTGCGACCGTTGTCACCACACGATCCGCGTCTCGCAACAACGACCGCCCTTCCCCCTCTCGGGGATCAGCGCTCGCCGAGGAGGCACTCAAGCCAACGACGACGGCGCCTGCGGTCCACGCCGCCCTCGTGCTCGGTCGCGATCTGTGTCGGCGTGTGCGCTCCATGCCCGTGAAGTGTACGTCGCGAGCGGCTACACGTCGATGTGCACCACGGTGACCGACGCGCCCCCCTCTTCAGGCAAGCCTGGCCGGAACCGGCGCACCTCGACGAGATCAGAGAGTCTCTCTCTGACGATGCGCCGCAAGATGCCGTCCCCCTCCCCGTGCAGGAGCACGGTCACGTCTTTGCCGCGAGCGAGGGAGGCGCCGAGGTGAGACTGCGCCCGCGACCACGCCTCTTCACCGCGGAGCCCCCGAAGATCCGCCACGTCGTCGGGCCCCGGGACAAACGGCATCACCGGCGTGTCGAAGTAACGATTGATATCGGGAGCATCCGCCGTCGGAGGCTCCGACGTGAAGACCGGCGCACCCACCCCCGGTTTGACGCGTTTCCCACCGCTCTGGGTGGACGCCGGCGCCGTCAGTTCGCTTTTTTTAACCGTCGTCTTCATCGTGGCCAACTGGACCTCCACCCGTACGCCGCGGATGGACAC
>CALKDV010000195.1 GCA_938084085.1 uncultured Nannocystaceae bacterium | reverse complement strand
CCGGAGCGATCGTCGCTCATGGTGCGCGTATCGGAGACGGTGACGATCGCGACCTGCAGCGGGATGAACGGGCGCGCGGGATCGGTCGGGGTGGTCATGGCGATTGAGAGTACCGTGCTAGCGGACCGGGGGAAGAGCCTGGCGATCTTCGGCGCCGATCAGCGCCGACGCGACGAGTCCACGCCCCTTGGCGAGGCCGGCGAGCCCGCGACTGCGGGTGTGTCGCGAGAACCAAAACCCCGCGCCGATGATGGTGCCGGCCACCGCCGTCAACAACGTGGGGAAGCCGAAGGTCACGAGCAGCGACGCGCCCACGATGGCGTTGGTGACGGCGCCGGAGCGGGTGACCAGGGCGCGGTGACGCGCGACGGTGGGATCCATGTGCACGGTGACCACCGAGTAGTGCGCGTCGTCGCGGCTGGCCTCCACGTGGTAGGCGATACCGTGGGGAACGTCGGAGACGGTGGCGCGGGTGTCCCCATCGAATCGCGCGCGGGCGTTGAGCGCCTGTTCGAGGGTGCGCACAACTTCTTGCAGCGCGCGGGCGGGCGGCATCGCGAGGCGCTGGGTGGAGCGGTGCCCCGCGAGTCCCGTAACGGCGGGTCCGTCACCTGGAGTCGCGCTGTTGGCTGCGAGGGGGCCTCCATCAGGCTCGTCTGGGTTGGAGCCGGCGAGGGTCTCGCGCACTTGTGCCTCCGAGAGGCCGGTCTCCGCGGCCATCTCCGCGATCTCTTCCTTGGAGAACTCCCCCACGATGGCAGTGTAGCCCGGGCCGCCGGATCGGCGCGTGGCCGCTTCCATATGGTCGTATCGACGCGTTCAGGAGGGTCTGAGCGCCGCAATTCAAGTTGGGGGCGGGAGCGGGCGATGCGGTGACCATGGCGGTCAACGGACTCGGTGGCGCGATGGACTCGGCGCTCGCAGGCATGCAGGCCGGCGCGGGAAGGGTGCACGACGCGGCGAAGACGCTGGCCACCGAGGTGTCCGCGGAGGCCATCGTGGACATGAAGAGCGGCGAGCGCCAACACGAGGCGAACGCCAAGGTGGTCAAGGCCGTCGACGACATGCTCGGCGACCTCATCGACACGCTCGCGTAGGCGGGCTGGAGGCCGAGGGGTGGATGAGGGAACTGAGCGCCGCGCGCACGGGGGCGCGGCACGTTGACGGTGTTCTCTCCCCGCGGCAGGTCGCCAGCGGGCGGCGCTCGTGCGATAACACGTGGATGATAGTTGGTAGGTTGTTCGATGGCCGATGGCGAGGACTCGCCGTGGCGTGTGCCCTGGTGTTCGCAAACTCGCAGGGTGTGGGGTGCAAGGGTGCCGAAGGCAGCGGCGACGGCGCGGCAGGCACCGAGACCGGCGGCGATGGTGACGGCGACGGCGACCCGGATCAGCGACTCCCCGACGACGAGCTTGAGTGGCCCGCGCTCGACTGCGATCCGATCGCGCCGGCCTACTGCGCCTTCCCGTTCCCCTCCAACGTCTACACCGTGGCCGACGACCAGAGCGCCACGGGACGCCGCGTGAACCTCGGCGAGGCGACGCTGCCCGCGCCCAACACCGGCATCACCATCGATCCGGCGCCCTGGAACCTCGCCGACGGCTTCTCCCCGGGCGGCGCAATTTTGGTGCACTTGCCCGGGGCCTCGGAGGAGGGGCTCGCCCGACAAGACCGCATCGACGATTCCGTCTCTGATGGCACGACCACCGCGCTCGTGGACGCCGACACCCTCGAGCTCGTACCGCACTTCGCCGAACTCGACCTCAACAAGACCTCCGCCGATACGCGCACGCTCATCGTGCGTCCGGCCCAGCGGTTGAAGACTGGGCACCGTTACCTCGTGGCTGTGCGCGGCGTGGTGAACGCCCAGGGCGATCCCATCGAGGCGTCGGAGGCGTTCGCCGCCCTGCGCGATGGCACCGACAGCACCGAGCCCTCGGTGGAGGACCGTCGCGCGCTCTACGGCGACATCTTCGCTCGCCTCGCCGAGGCCGGCGTAGACAAACAGGATTTGATCGTGGCGTGGGACTTCACCACGGCGAGCCAAGATAACCTCACCCGATGGGCCCTGCAGATGCGCGACGAGTCCTTCGCGGCCCTCGGTGACGCGGCGCCGACCTGGTCGCTGACCGAGGAGGTGAGCGACTGGGAGAACGACACCATCATGCACCGCCTCAAGGGGACCTTTGAGGCGCCGCTGTACATGACGGGCCCGGGGTCGGGTCAGCGGCTGAACCTCGACGCCGACGGGGTGCTCACCCAAAACGGCACGGTGGACGTGCCCTTTGAGATCATCATCCCCAACGTCGCCGCCAACGGGCCGGTGGCGCTCATGCAGCACGGCCACGGCTTGCTCGGCAGCTACACGCAGATCGAGTCCAGCCACTTCCGAGAGGTGGCCGACCAGTACGGCTACGCGGTCTTCGGCGTGGACCTGGTGGGCATGGCCACCAACGACGTGGCGACCATCGCAGGGGCCTTGGTCACCGGCGACATCGGCGGGCTCGCCAAGATGACCGACCGCCTCCATCAAGGGGCGCTCAACCACCTGCTGGCGATGCGGGTGATGCACGCGGGCTTGGCCAGCGACCCCACCTACGGCGCGCTGCTCAATGGCGATGAGCGCTACTACTACGGCATCAGCCAGGGTGGGATCTTTGGCGGGGTGTACATGGGCCTGAGCACCGAGGTGACCCGCGGCGTGCTCGACGTGCCGGGGCAGCCCTACAACCTGCTTTTGCGGCGCAGCGTGGATTTCGACGGCTACCTCGACATCCTCGCCGGCGCCTTCGATGACGACCGCGACATCGCCTACGGGCTCACGTTGATCCAGATGTTGTGGGACCGCTCGGAGCCCACCGGATACTCGGCGCACATCCGCGATCCGCTGCCTGGTACGCCGGCCCACGAGGTGCTCATGACGGCGGCGGTGGGGGATCACCAAGTCACCACCCTCGGCGCGCATCACATGGCGCGCACGGTGGGCGCCACCCACCTCGACACCGGGGTCCGCAGCGTCTACGACCTGGAGGCGCAGACCGATCCGGTGACGGGCTCGGCCTACGTGGAGTACGACTTCGGCCTGCCCGAAGATCCCTTGTGCAATCTGCCCCAGCGCGAATGCGACGACCCCCACGGCAAGCTGCGGCGGCTGCCCGCGGCGCGCGAGCAGATCGATACGTTCTTGCGCACGGGGGTGGTGGAAAACTACTGCGACGGCGGGGTGTGCAGCTTCCCAGAACAAAGCGGCTGCGTCGGTGGCGAGACCAACGAGGGCGTGTGCGGATGAGCGCGAGGCTGCGGTGGAGGACGGCGCTCTTTGCCGGGGCGATGAGCGCCTCGCTCACCGTCGGGTGTGGCGGCGGCGGGAGCTCGTCGGCCACGAGCGACGGGGCCGACAGCGAGACCGGAGACACCGACGGCGGAGACACGGACGGCGGCGACACCTCCGGGGGCGGCGTGGACGACGTCCCGGATCCACAGCCCAGCGAGGGCTTCGAGGCCGGCTTCGACGTGCGCGACATCAGCCCCAACGACGCCGAGCTCATGCTGGGGGTGTACATGGGAGCCTACGGCGCCCCCGAGGCGCGCGGCGTGGCCACCGGCGTGCACGACCCGGTCTACGCCCGCACCGTGGCCCTGCGCGAAGGGGACGAGGAGGTGATCATGACCATCCTCGACCTGCCCGGGCTCGGCAACCGTTACACCCGGCGGATCCGCGAGGACGTGGCGGCGCTCACGGGCCTCGACCCCCTGCGGATCTTGGTGGGCGCCACCCACAGCCACTCGTCCCCGGATTTTATGGGCCTGTGGGGCGGGGTGCCCGACGCCTACGCCGACCGCGTGGTGTCGCTGGTGGTGGGCGGCATGGTCGACGCCCTCAACAACGCGGACCCGGTGGACCTGCACGTGGGCACCGGCGCCGCCGAGAACCGCAACCGCCGCGGCTGGCCCCTCACGGACACGGCCGTCACCGTGCTCGACGCGCGCGACCCGGAGGGCGCGCGCGTGGGGACGATGGCCGTGTTCGCGGCGCACCCGGTGGTGCTCGGCGAGAGCAACAAGGAGATCAGCCGGGACTGGCCGGGCTGGGCGGTGGACGCCGCCGAGGCCGAGCTTGGGGCGCCGGTGCTGCTGTTCAGCGGGATCATCGGCGACGTATCGCCCGCGGTGCCCGACGGCACCTACGCCGACGACTTCGAGCGCTGCGACGCCTACGGGGCCCTGGTGGGCGGTGAGGTGGCCGCGACCGCGCAGGCCGCCGCCCTCATCGCCGACGAGACCCTGGCGTGGGACGCCACGGTGTGGACGCTCCCCGTGGACAACTTTTTGTTCGAGCTGGCCGCCACGCTTGGGCTGCTCGAGTACGACTTCGACGAGGTGGACGGGCAAAAGACCGTGGAGACCCAGTCGAGCTACCTGCGCGTGGGGAGCCTGGCAGGCGGCCTGCAGCTCGCGGCGTTTCCGGGGGAGTCACTCACGCGCAACGGCCTCGAGGTCAAGCAGGCCATGACCGCCCCGCACCGGATGGTGCTGGGCCTCACCGGCGACGCCCTGGGCTACTTCATCCCGTCCGACGAGTGGATGACGGGCAAGAACGACGACTACGAGGAGAGCATCTCCCTGGGCATGACCGTGGGGGACACGAGCCGCGACGCCATGGCGGCGATGATCGCCGCGGACGGTGGGTGAGGAGAGGGGGGCGCGGTGTTGTGGGATAGGTCCGTGGGGTAGGTCCGTGGGGTAGGCCCGGGCTGCGTGCAGCACCTAGGACGCCAGTGGCCTAGAACTGGTCGAGGTCGAAGACGTAGGCGGCCCCGGCATCGGCGGCGCTGTTGTCGGCCTCGGCGGCCGGGCCAGGGTTGACGCCGGTGGCGTCGCTGCGCTCGAAGAGCGCCCCGACGACGACGGTGTCTCCTGAGACGGCGACGGAGGTGCCGAATTGGTCGCCGAATTCGGCATTGGAGGCCTTGAGGTAGGCCTGCTGGGACCAGGTGTTGGGGGTGACCGTGGTGTCGCGGACAAAGACGTAGGCGGCCCCGGCAGAGCTGGCGGTGTTGTTGGGTGTGGCGGCGGTGGAGTTCACGTCGCCGTTCTCGTACCTGGCC
>CALKDV010000194.1 GCA_938084085.1 uncultured Nannocystaceae bacterium | reverse complement strand
GTTCGTCGCAAGGATTGCCTCGGCGGGTGCCGCCGCGGCGACGCGCTTGAACAGGGCCTGCTTAATATCGAGTCGCTCCACGACCGCCTCAAGGACCAGATCGCTGCCAGCGACGGCCGCGTCGAGATCATCATCGAGGTTCCCGGGCACGATGCGGTGGATCGCCTCGGCGCCCATGAGCGCTGGCGGCTTGGCTTTTTTGAGCAGTTTAACGGCACCGATGGCGATGGCGCTCCGCTGCGCTGGGGAGGCCTCGCTCGGGAGGTCTCGGGGGAGAATGTCGAGGAGATGCACGCGGCATCCAGCATTTGCGAGATGCGCGGCGATCTGCGCGCCCATGGTTCCTGAACCGAGGACCGTCGCGACGATGTCATGCGGTGATTTTTTCAGAGTCACGTGCGGAACTGTAGATCGAGGAATGGCTCACCGTTGGTGAAATCTCCGCGAACTTGGACCGCGGTGCGCCGTTGACGTCTTCCCTCCAATTTCGCCGGAAAGTGGGGGGCGGGGCGCCCCTATGCTAGCCCTATAAGTGCAGTGCGGCGTTTGAGCGGAATCTTCGCCCTGACCTCTGTGTTGGTGGCGGTCGGGGCTCTGGGCCCTGGATTTCTAGGCGTGACGTCTGTTGTGGTGCGCGACGCGGAGGCGGGCGAGACCGAATTCCATGTAGGCAAAGATGCGACACCCCGCAAGCCATGGAGTTCGGCGGCGTCCTCGAGCGAGACCAGGCCGTGGACACCGCCCGAGGAGACTCTGCTGGAAGGCCGCGCCGGCGCAGCCCAGCGTCTCGCCGCGGGCGACGTTGACGCCGCCCTCGCGAGTCTTCCCTTGGTGGCGGAGCTGCCGAAGGTCTCGCCGATGCCGGAGCGGGGAGACCCCACGTTTGAGGACGAGGTTGTCGCGCGAATGATCGCGGGTCGTGCCTTGCTTCGTGCCCGGCGGTGGTCGGAGGCGGTGGCCGTTCTCGAATCGTTGGAGGGGGTTCGCGACGTGCACAAGCATGTGCCCCTCGACGTGCTCACCTACGAGCTCGCGCGCGCGCGGGTGGCGTTGGCTGAGGTGACGCGCGAGCCGGAGGTCCGCGACGCGATCTATGAGCTTGCCGCGAACGGGCTTCGAAAGGGCCTGCGACTCGAAACCAACCGGTATCGAAAACCGATGATCGTCTTGCGGGCGACTGCGCTCGCGGGCAACGAGGGGCAGACCCCGCGCGCCAGAAAAAAAGCGTCCCTGCGCTCGGTTCGCGCGCTCGAAGAGATCGTAGCGGACTACCCTGACCACGCCGATCGTTGGTGGTGGGACCTCCAACGCGCCCGCGCGCTGGATCGCTGGGGACGCACCAAGGACGCTCGTGAGCTCCTGCGCCGCGTGACAATACGGGCCTCCGGGTTACCCGAGAGCCGAATGGCGTGGCTCGACCTCACCTCCTTCGCCGAGCGCGAGGGCGCCGCGTCGTTGGAGCCGTGGACCCATCGGGAGCGCCTCGCCCAGGCCGAGGCGGCGTTTGGACATCGCAGCCTCACCATGGCGGGAAGGCTCGTGGATGAGCTGTTGGAGGACCCCACGTTGCCACGGAATCTGCGCAGCGGCGTGCTCGATCTGAGGGCGGACATTGCGTACCGCGCCCACGCGTACGACCAATGCGTCGACGACCGCCAGGCGCTGTTCGACCAGAGCGCGACGCCAGATCGTCGCAGTGATTTGTCGCGCTGTCTCGAGCGCGCCGGCCGCTATGACGAGGCGATCGCGCTGTGGGAGGCCATCGCCAAAGACCGAGACCGCAATCGGCACAACCGAACCGCTGCGCTATGGACCGCGCTCAACCTCGCCATGAGAGGCGCCCGCTACGAACGAGCGTTTGAGCTCCTTACCAAGTACGAGAAGCGTTCGCGGGGACACGTGGCGGATCGGCGCTTTATTCGCACGTGGATCGCCTACCGTGGCGGAGATTTTAAAGCCGCGCTCGAAGGGTTCGAGGCGATCGAGAAACGAGACACAGAGCGCGCGTCGATGGCGAGATACTACCGAGGCAAAGTGTCTTTGAGACTCGACACATCTGAGGAGAGCGAAGAAGGGGTCCGTCTCTTGCGAACTCTCGCCACGGAGGCGCCTTTCAAGTATTACGGGCTGCAGGCGCGGAGTTTGCTCGAGCGGCACGGCGAGGTGCCCCCACCGCTGCCTCCGCTCGAGCCGCTAGAAGATGAACCGCGCCACATCCCCTTCGAGGACGTGCTCGCCCAGCTCGCCGACCTCGATGAGGCGCATGGGGATGCGGTGCCATCTTTGGCGCGCACCCACCAGTTGTATCGGGCGGGCTTTGTTGAGGAGGCTCGACGGGAGTTTCGTATCGCCGCCGATGGCATGCTGAACACGAAGACTCGTCTGAGCGGTGGTTCAGTCCGGAAGGCGCGCACCGACGCCTACACAGTGGGCGCTGGGTGGGAGGGCGATTGGAAACGCTGGGCTCCCTCGCTGTCGAGAGAGGGGCGCGCGCTGGTCCGCGACAGCGAGCGTCGCCCGTCGCTTTGGCAGGACATGCGCGAGGCGGCCAAGGGCCTCGACGAACCATACCGTTGGATAAAGTTTACACGCTCGGTCGCCGGCTCTCGCGCCGCGCGGTGGCACCCGCGCGCGTTCCGTCAAACCGTGGAACGTGAAGCTAAAAATTTCGCCATCGATCCCTCCCATCTGTGGTCGCTGATGTACACGGAGTCGCGTTTTCGTCGATTCGTTGTCTCCTACGTGGGGGCACGCGGTGCCATTCAGATCATGCCGGTGACAGAGCGCAGGTTGCTCGAGCTTGAGCACGGATTCTCCGGGCACGTGAACCACGATGACCTGTTCGACATTGAGCACAACGTGCACCTCGCGGGCTTATATATCTCGGAGCTCATGAAGAAGTTTAACGGCCAAGAGGCGTTCGCGTACGCCAGCTACAACGCTGGGCCCAGCAATGTCAGCCGCTGGTTGCGTGCGAGAGATGGAATCGAGGGGCTCGAGCTTGATGACTTCGTAGAGGAGATTCCTTTCCGCGAGACGTACCGGTACACCAAGCGCGTCCTCGAGGTTCGCGCGGCCTACCACGCCCTCTACAATGACGACCGAGTCGAGATCCCGCGGGACGTCGACGTGCGCATTGGCAACAACATCAACTTCTGAATCGGCGCGCCGGTGGTCTACGCCTTGAGACCGTGGGGATGGTTTCTGAGGAAATCTGCGGTCGCGTCGAGGCTCTGACGGATGCTGTCTTCCACAGTGCGTTCGAGGAGGCGACCGATTCCAAACACCTTCGCCTCTACCTCGAAGACGCAGTGGCGGGTGAGCGCGTCGTCCCCCTGGGCGGTGGTTCGGATCTCGCCCGTCAGCGACAGTTTCTCCCCCAGCGCGCGGGTGACGTGTCGGAGCGTCATCGTGGCCGCGCCGCGGTCGACTCGCGCGGTCTCTGTGTACGCCATGCTGCCTCCGAGCAGTTTTGCGACCGCCGGGGGGAGATCGAGGGAGGGAGTGACCACCGCGCTCCATGTGCGCACGGATCCTTCATCTGTGACGGCGTGAAACTCGGGTCGGCGATACCCGAGCCCCTCTTGCAGCATCACCGTCTGGAAGTCGGGATCCGCGTACAGCGACCAAAACTGCGCCTCCGAGTAGGGGATGTCGTGAGAGACCCGAATGACGACCATGTGCGAGTATGCCACGTGACCGCGGGGAGCGGTGGGGGCTCACGCAGCGTCGTCCGAGGTGGGAAACTGAATGCCGGTGATGATGTAGGCGATCTCTCCCGACGGTCGGTGAACGAGGGTCTCATCATCCACGCGCTTTCCAAGCAGCGCGCGGGCGATGGGAGAGCGCACGCTAATTTTCCCGGCGTCGGCGTCAAACTCGTCGGTACCCACGATTTGATAGCGGCGGCGGACACCCTCCTCATCTTCGATGTCGACCCACGCGCCGAACCCGACCCGCGCTTGGTCCTGGATCGTCGAAGGGTCGACAACCTTCACGTTGTCGAGACGCTTGGACAAAAACTCAAGCCGCTTGTCGATTTCGCGCAGGCGACGCTTTCCGTAGATGTACTCCGCGTTCTCTGAGCGATCGCCGAGCGCGGCGGCCTCTGCCACTTCACGCGTCACACGGGGTCGCTCCTGTTTCCACAAAGACTCAAGCTCTCGCTGCAGGTTACGGTAGCCAGAGGGCGTGATGAGATTGTTTGTATCCACCGTAGACCGTCAAGCGTGCGCTGATTCTGCGTGCTCGTCAAGACGCGCGGGTGGTGGCATGATGCTCGTTGCATGGCGCGTGAAGCGAAGGCCCCGCAAACCACGGGCGCGGGATTTTTCGAGCGAGTCTACGACCTGGTGCGGCAGGTGCCGCCAGGCCGGGTGGCGACCTATGGACAGGTGGCGACGCTGCTCGGCTCCCCGCGGGCGGCGAGGCAGGTCGGGTTCGCGTTGTCAGCGTTGAGGCACCGGGAGGACCTCATGACGGTCCCATGGCACC
>CALKDV010000193.1 GCA_938084085.1 uncultured Nannocystaceae bacterium | reverse complement strand
TTTGATGTGGTCACCGTGGTGGGGGGCACCCTCGACGGGCATGGTGCGTCCGGGCGCATCGAGTGGATCACGTCGGCATTCGAGGCGTGACGGGCAGAGAAAATGCGAACGCCCACCGGCAGAGGGCGGGCGTCGCGCGAGGACGTTGTGTCGGTGAGGGTTGGCCGAGGCGCTGGCGCGTCGTCATGGTGACCCGCGTACGTCCGGTCATTCAGACCGCTACAGCGGGAAGCACTCGCTCTGGCTCGGCTCGCAGTACTCGCCCGCTCCACACTCATCGTCGGACTGGCAGCCGCAGGTCACGGAGCGACCCGAGCTCTCGAACTTTTGAGCGCACTCGCTCTCGAGATCCTCGACCACGTCGGGCGCGATGTCGTCTTCGCATACGCACAGCTTTTGACAGCAGAACTGCCCAAGGTTTTGCACGACCGCGCATTGGAAGCCCCCGTTGCACCGAGACTTGTCGGCGAGTGGCTTCTTCGCGCTCGTGAGCCCTGTATTTTCGCAGTCAGAGTTGCTGCTGCAGCGCTTGGAGCACATGGAGCGCTCGAGGAAGTAGTCGAACGAGAGGCTGCACTTGTTGTTGAGACACTCGAATCGCGAGCCGCCGTCGTTGTTGCACTCGGCATCAGACGCGCAGCTGCCGTCAGGAGCGGAGTCGTCCTCCCCGTACACGCAGATCAGATCGTCGCAGGACACAGCGGGAAAGGTGACAAGCTTGGTGGGCGGAGGAATCGCCTCTCCATGGTTGCACGGGGCGCCGACATCACCCGAGGGGCAGCCGGCGATCGCGCCGAGCGTGACCACGGAGAAAAGGGCCGAGCGGAGGGTGAGGGAGCGAAACTTCGAGCGACGTACAGTCATGGTTCAAACCCAGCGTTGCCGGTGAGGGAGCGAGGCGACATGGGGCAGTGCACCCCGGGGAGGCCTCGCGCGGGTGCATGCTACACCGCTCGTTCCCCGGGTCAAGCGCAGACTCCGCCTTCGCGGGGGCGTAATTCCCGCGAATGCCTCGCGCGAGCGCACTCCTTTCGTAAAGTGAAATTAGGGTGCCCAGCGCCACACAAAGCGCGCGACCGGATCATGGCCAGCGACGAGTCCGGGTGCGGCATTGGCGAAAAACGGCCGCAGGATGGGTCAAATGGCCAAATTTCGGGGCTTGGCCCTAGGTCATCGCGCCCGGTCGTACGTTCGTTCAAGCGCCTCGAACGGGCCCCAACCCCATCAACGACGCGATCTCAACGGAGAGGGGCTGCCGACCCTGCGTCTTCAACGGAAGGAAAAATGCCACAAACCCGATGCTAGGTCCCATAGACGCGCCGCACTTGAACCTCCCGACACGAGTGAGATCGCGACTTTTGATCCCTTGCGACGCCTGGCCCGCCGTTGGTACTGTCCGGCCGATCTCGCGCAGCCTGTTGCGCACTTTTTTCTCAATGTATTCCCCTCGCGTTCGATTCTTTTCGTTACCCTCGCCATCGCATCGATGCGGTCGTCGGTTTCGAGGATCGTCCCGTACAGCCCTTTTCACCACCGTTAAAGTCGCATGAAAAAACTGTCGCTCCAGCTGCTCCCTATCGTCGCATGTCTCGGTATGACCGCCACGCCCGTCGTCGCGCTCGCGGACGCACCGCCGCCACCGCCACCGGGCGCGAGGAAGAGTCCACCGCCGCCACCGGGCGCGAGCAAGAGCCCGCCGCCGCCGCCAGGCTCGCGGAGCAAGACCCCACCGCCACCACCGGGCGCGAGCAAGAGCCCGCCACCTCCTCCAGGTGGGGCGAAGGCTGGGGCCCTCCCCGAAGGCCTCGCGTCCGCGGAGCAAAAAGCCGCGGAGAAGGCCTACGACGAGCAAGAAAAATACGCTGACGCAGCGATCGTGTTCTTCGACGTCGCCAACGGTGACAAGTCCGGCGACATTCCGCGCGCCCAATACTGGTTGGGGAAGGCTCTGTTCAAGCTCGGGATGTACGGAGCGGCGCTGGCCTCTTTTGACGGCATCGTCTCTGGCGGCGCCAACCACCCCTACCACCAGCTGACGCTGCCGTGGCTCGCGTCGTTGAGCCGGATGCTCCCGGAGACCGCGGGCGTCCTCGAGAAGATCGGGACCTACGCGCCGTCGGAGCTTGAGACCGAGAAGTTCGACGCGATCCGTCCTGAACTCTACTACCTGCTCGGCCGCTACTACTACCAGATCGGTGACCTGGGCCAGGCGATCGCCCTGTTCAAGCTGGTGGGGGAAGACAGCGAGTTCTACATCCCCGCCCAGTTCTTCAACGGTGTGTCGGAGACCCGCGAGTACCACGGCGCCGAGGCCGTGGAGGCGTTCAAGAACGTGCTCCGCAAGAACATCGAGATGCGAGACGCCGTGGGCGCCAAGAAGCGTGACGCCACCTCGCGCATGTCCGACCGCAAGAAGAAAAAACTCGGCCTGTCCACCGCCGACCTCGACTTTATCGAGCAAAACGAGCGCTTCGACCAGCTCGCGAACATGTCCCTTGGGTACATCTTCTATCAAGTCGGCAAGTTTGACACCGCGATCAAATACTTCGACCGGATCCCGATGGAATCGCCGTACTGGCTTGACGGAGTGTTCGCGGCGGCGTGGTCAGAGTTCCGCCTCGTCGAGGTGGAGCCAGACGACGCCAACCGTCACTACCAACGGACGCTGGGATATATCCACACGCTCAACGCGCCGTTCTTCTACGACTACCTGTACCCCGAGGCCATCGTGCTCAAGGCGGTGACCTACTACTACAACTGCCGGTACACGCCCGCGAAGGCGGCGATCGATGAGTTCAACGAGCGTTACATCCGCACCAAGTCGGACCTCCAGTCTGTGCTTGACGCGGCGCCCGAGGATTTCGAGCTGTTCGAACTCTCCCAGGCGATCCGTGACGGAAACTCGGCCCTCGATCCCTTCGTGGAGAAGGTCGCGCGCAAGTCACTGCAAGATAAGACGCTGGAGAAGAACTATGACTACGTGGCGCGGCTCGAGTTCGAGGAGGGGGTGTTGTCCCAACAATCCTCCGCGTTCAAAGACAGCGGCGTCGGCGAGTTTGTGACGGAGATGCTCGACTTCACGTCTTCGGACGCGAAGGAGAAAACTGGCAGCCTCGCTCGCAAGCGGCTCTCGGATCAGATTAAAGAGATCCAAAAACTTGAGCGCGAAGCGATCAAGACCGAGTACGAAATCTTGAACAAGCTTAAGGCTGTGGGTGAGGGCGGCGTCGGCGCTCTGCAGCGCCCTCAGATCGACAGCGAGCACGAAATCTACAACTACAACGGTGAGTATTGGCAAGATGAGCTTGGCTACTACAACTACCGCGTGACCTCGGAGTGCGCAGAGTAGCGACGCTTGGCGCCCTCACGGGCGCGCATGCACATCAACAACCCTATTTTCGGAAGCGAGACGCGTGAGTCTCGATGGGCAGACAATCATGAAGCTGGGAAAAACTAGTCCTCAGAAACGAACTGTTATTCAACTTGTAACGGCAGCCGTAATGGCTGGCGCCATCGGCGTCCCGTCGAGCGCGCAGGCCGTGGAGCCGGCGGTTCGCTACGACCGTGAGTCCAAAAAGGCGAAGGCGAAATCTGAGCTGCTGGACACCAAGTTCAAAAAGGCGAAAGCAGACGAGGAAAAAAAGAACCGTCGCGGCGTCCAGATGATGTCGGGAGACGAGTTCGCGAAGAAGCGCAAGGCCGTCGAACAGGAGATCGCGGACAAGCAGATCGACTTTTTGAAGCGCCTCGTTAAGTCGACGCCGAAAGACGATCCAGAATATGCGGACTACCTGTTCCGCCTCGCGGATCACTATCTTGAGAAGAAAGCCTACTTCGACCTTCAGTCGGGCGCGCTGTACGACAAGATCTACGAGCGTGAGGACGCCGGCGACGAGGCGGGCGCAAAGAAGGTCCGCGACCAGCAGGCGCAACTTCTCGCCAAGTCCCGCGAGTCCAGCAAGACCGCGGCCCGCGTCTACAAGGCGCTCGTGATGGATGCAGCCAACAGTGACTACAAGCGCATGGACGAGGCGCTGTACTACTACGCGTTCGAGCTCGGGCAACTCAACCTCGAGACCGAGATGCAAGACGCCTACAAGCGCTTGATCAACAACTATCCGAACAGCTCGTTCATCTCGCAGGCGTACCTCGCCTTCGCCGATTACTACTACGGCAAGGGAGAGATCCAAAACGCCGTCCGCCTGTACATGAAGGTGCTGCAGTTCAAGGACAGCCCGGTGTACGCGTATGCCCACTACAAGCTCGGATGGTGTCACTTGAACCCCATCGGCACCGCTGACCCCGAGTACGACAAGTCGCTCAACTACTTCATTGAGACCATCAAAGACACGCTCGAAGGACGCGCCGGCAGTGAGGCAGCGGGCAAGCAGCTGCGTCGCGATTCGCGACGGGATCTCGTCCGCGCGTACACCTTCGCGGGAACGGCGAGCAAGGCGTGGCCGTTCTTCCAAAAGTGGGGGACGGGACCCGGTGACGACGAGGATGACGCGAGGAAGATGATGGAGATCCTCGCCAACAGCTACTTCGGCAACGGTCTGTACACGCCGTCCACCTATATCTACAAGCAACTCCAAGAGATCTATGAGGGAGATCCCGCGACCTGTGACTGGCAGGGTCGCATCGTGGTGAACACGCTGTCCTCGGACAACAAAAAGATCCAATGGAAAGAGACCCAGAACCTGGGCGTGTATTGGGAGACCTTTCGCGACGGTGATTACAAAAAGACCGTCAAGAAAAAGTGCCGCGATGACGCGCTCGATACGATGAAGCAGATGGCCACCGTCTGGCACGACGAGGCAGAGAAGACAAAGCTCGACAGCACCTACGAGCTCGCCGAGCTGGCCTACGCGGAGTTCTTGAAGGTCTTCCCGAAGGACAAGGACGCCTACGAGCTTCAGTTCTACTACTCGGAGCTGTTGTGGGCGCTCGCCACGAACAACTACAACGACAAAACGAAAGAGGGTCGCAAGCGCGGCATCGATTACTTTTTTAAGGCTCACGGCGAGTTCGTGAAGACCCTGCAATTCGATCCAAAGGGCAAGTACACCGTGGACTCTGCGGTCGCGCAGATGCTCGCAATGAAGAACGCGCTGGAGTACGACGAGACCGGCGGTCAATCCAAGGCGTGCAAAACCGACGCTGAGGGCGTCTGCATCTACAAAGAGAAGAAGAAGAAGCGTGTCAAGGCGTCCAAGGACTCCAAGGTCGACGCCGACGCTATGTTCCCGCAATCCGACTACACGGAGACGGAGGCGCGGATGCTCGAGGCCTACAACACGTACACGAAGTACGTAACAGACCCGAACGACAAAGAGCTCCCCAAGATCATGTATCACCGGGCCAAGCTCGCGATGAACCACAACAAGTTCGACACGGCCCGTCCGCTGCTGATTGAGCTGTTGGAGAAGTTCGACGGCTCTATCTATGCCGCCTGGTCGTCCGAGATGTTCTTGGACCTCCTGACGATTAACTGGACCAACAAGGACAACCTCCCCGAGCAGTCGCTCGCGGCGTCCGTCGAGCTTGAGGAGTGGTGCAACCGCTTCCCGACCATGCAAGTGTGGAAACACGCGGAGGCCGAGCAAATCCGCGAAGCGGTCCCGACACTCCTCATGGGCATCGGCTGGAAAAAGGCGATGGCCTATCAAGACGCTGGCAAGCGGTTCGTGGAAGGGGAAGAGGGCGGCGAGGCTGACGGTTTCGCCAAGTGCGCCGACCAGTTTTTGACTGTGTTCAACGACTTTGAGGATCACCCCAAGGCAGACACCTTGTTGTGGAACTCCGCTGAGTGTCTCGACGCCGCCTACAAGGTCGGCAACTCGATCAAGGTTCGAAAGACCCTTCTTGAGCTGTTCCCGGAGAGCAAGCACGCGAAGGAGTCGCTGTACTTCCTTGGTGGTTCGTATCAGGCGATCGCGTACTACGATCAGGCAGCGACGCGCTACGAGCAGTTCGCGGAAAAATATCCGAAGGACAAGCGCAGCGCGGACGCGTTGCAGAACGCGTACCTGTTCCAGCTTGGGCTCGGCAACGAGGAGCGCGCGGACGAAAACCTGCAGAAATACGAGGCGATCTACAAGAAAAAAGATGTGGATCGTGCGGCGCGGATCTTCTGGTCCAAGCACGCGCTCATCGACAACGAGGACGAGCAGCGGGCGCACGCGCTCGAGTATCTGAAGGTCTACGGCACCCGCGGAGGTAAAGATCGCGCAGCCGTGGCGGAGGCGGAAATTGCCATCATCGACTGGAAGCGCTCGTGCAAGGAGGATCTCCTCTACGACAGCTGCTTGTCGGTGAAACGCCAGCGTGCGTTGTCGGCTGCGGAAGAGATCGAGAAGAAAAAGCGCATGGAGGCGAAGCTCAAGCGGGCGGAAGAGGCCGAGAAGCGCCGTAAAAAGAGGGAAGCCGGGAAAGACGACGAAGACGACAGCAAGAAGAAGAAGAAGAAGTACATTCCGCCCAAGCGGTGCGGAAGCGCGACCCAAGGCGTGATCACGATCC
>CALKDV010000192.1 GCA_938084085.1 uncultured Nannocystaceae bacterium | reverse complement strand
TGTTGATCGCGCCGGGGGGCGCCCAGCTCGAGCCGGACGCGCTCAAGGAGCTCCTCCAGACCTTCGAGATCGACGCCCATCGGGACGCGCTCGCCTTCGTGGATCGGTGCTTTGTCCGACTGCCGTGGGCTGCGCGCCATGTGCTCGCGGCGGGCATCAAGCGCAGAATGTCCAACCCGTCTTTGAGGGCGACCATCGATCGCTTCGGACCCGACGACATGCTGCGCGCTGGTGAGTTGGCGAGCATCCGAGCCCCGACCTTGCTTGTGTGGGGCTCTGAGGAGCGGCTCTTGCCGGAGAGCATATTGGACTTCTACAAGGAGCATCTGCCGCGAGGGACGCGGGTGGAGCGGTGGCTCAATTTCGGGCACGCCGGGTTCTTGGAGCAGCCGCGGGTTATGACCCAGCGCATCGCAAATTTCGCGAGAGATACCCAGGTAGGCGCGTGGGAGCCCCCGCAGTTGCGATGGTCGCCATCGAGTGCAACGCTCTACGCATCGCCCTGAGATCCAAAGTTACAGAGGCCGCGGGCGCGCCGCGTGGCGTCACCGAGGGCGTGGATACCAATCCTCGCACGCTCGCGTCGGCGGTGGAGATGTTCGCGCCGCTCGCTCGCTATCATCGCTTGAAGGTGTCGGGCCTCGACAATATTCCTCGGGGCCCCGCGCTGTTTGTCGCCAATCACAGCGGGGGTCTTCATCCCGTGGACGCGTTGTTCTTGTTCCGCTACTACGAGCAGTTCGGCTACGACGATCCCATCTTTGTGCTCGCGCACGATCTCTTGTTTGAGTTGCCGCAGGTGTCCAATCTGCTGAACTCCATCGGCGCGATTCGAGCGTCGGAGGGACGAGGAAAAAAGCTCCTCCAAGAAGGCCACAAGCTCCTCGTCTTTCCGGGGGGCGACCTCGACAATATGCGCGCCTTCTCACGGCGTCGAGAGGTCGTCTTTGGTGGGCGCAGCGGGTTTGTGCGGTTGGCTCGCGGCGCCGGCGTACCGATCATCCCGGTTGTGAGCGCCGGGGCGCACGAGACCTTTGTGGTCCTCACCCAAGGGCGGCGCCTCGCGAAGTTCATGGGGCTGCCCAAGCGACTCCGCGTGAACTCATGTCCGGTGGTTCTCGCGGCGCCGTGGGGGGTGTTGTGGGGCCCGGGGATGCTGCTTCCATACCTGCCGCTGCCTTCGAAGGTGAGCGTGCAGGTGGGGACGTCCATCGATCTGTCCCGAGCGCCGCTGTCCTCCCTCGGTGACGGTCCCGCGGCAGAGCACGTCCGCGCCGCGATGCAGGGTCTGCTTGAGGAGATGTACGACAACCGCCGCTATCCCGTGTTGGGCTAAGCGGCGGTCGACGGGCGGATCAGCTTCGGCGCCGGAGTCGACGAAGCATGGATTTCAGCCGCGACTCGTCGCCCTCTTCGTCAGAGAGGTCGGTGCCACGCATGACTGGCATATGCGTGAGGCTCGACGCTTTGGTCTCTGGCATCTTGGCGAGCAAGGCGGACAGCGCCCGCTGGTCTTCCTCGTTGGCGATGTCGAAATGGACTCCCATCCCAGGAGGGTCTTCCTCTGAGCTGCCTTTGCAGACCCGGACCACTTTGGCGTCGATCTCAAAGAGGTCGTCGCCCGCGTCGCCCACGGGAAAGAGTGTGACCAGCGTGCCGATGGGGAGTGGCTGATCTGTATGGATGAACGCGCCCGTCATGGAGAGGTCGAGGACACGCCCCGACGACATCGACGCTCCGGCGTCGCACACCATCCCGAAGGTGACGCGGCTTCGCTCGGCGATGCGGCGTTCGCTGCCTGACTTGGCTTCCATCGAATCAGTCATCCGGCTTCTCTGCTTCATTCTACGCTCGTTTCGGGTCACGTTTCCAACCCAAGGCGAAAATGTTTTGCTCGGACTCGGCGAGCGAATTTGTTGCATCGCTGACAGTTTCGTTAGGATTGATTGTTCCGGGAGCTTCACCTCCGGCGTTTTGGCGGATGGCAATACACTCAGTATTTCGGCGGTGGGGCCTCGGTCGGTGCGTGACGCGACGCCTCGCGCCCTCCTCCGTGCACGCACGAACAACGTCCACCGCGGCGGGCGAGCAGGGGCGCGGCGCGGGGGCTCACTCAGGTGCGAGCGGCGGGCTTAGGTCCCGAACTTTGTCTGGAGGATCGCCCCCAAAATGATGCTGAACATTCCCAAAATGACGCCGAGCGTAACCATGCTCTTCAAACCGGGATCTAGCTTTGTATTGTCGTTTCCGGACATATCGTGGAGTGGCGCGGGTCGACCCAGCACCCTCACGATACACTGAGGCTCAGAAAATCGCGAATGCTGCGGTCACGTGCGCGGCAAGCCGGTGCGATGAGGTCCTAGACGCCCATGCGATTCGCACAGAGACCGGGAAGGTGAGGACCGAGCAGCAGGCTAGCCACGCATGACTTCGCCCCCGTCACTGGGCGCAAGCTCGAGGGATGCGGAGTTGATGCAGTACCGAAGCCCTGTCGGGGGAGGCCCGTCTGGAAAGAGGTGTCCAAGGTGGGCGTCACACTTGGTGCATCGCACCTCTACGCGGGACATGCCGAGGGATTCGTCTTGGAGTTTGGCGATGTTCTCGTCGGAGAGCGCCCCGAAAAAACTCGGCCAGCCGCTCCCCGAATCATACTTGTCCTCCGATCGAAACAGCGGGGTGTGGCAACAGACGCAGCGGTAGGTCCCGCTGCGCTTCTCGTCCCAAAAACAGCCGGAGAAGGCGCGCTCCGTGCCGCACTGCCTTGCGACGGCGAATTGACTGGGAGTCAGTTCGGCCGCCCAGGAGTCTTGGTCTTTCGCGCCGGCTCGGTCATCGTCTTCCATGCCGGCAGCGTAGCAGCCGCGCCCGCGCGTCTGTCTGGGCGCGGGAGCGGAGCGTACAAGTGGGGCGGATTATGGGAGTCGAACCCACGACCTCCTGGACCACAACCAGGCGCTCTAACCAACTGAGCTAAATCCGCCGTGAAGGGGCGCAGTCCTAGCACGACTCACCGGCGCATGCCTAGTCGTAATCGAACGCGCGTGCGGCGCGCACTCCGTGGGTGGCGGTGGCGCCCATCGCGGCAGTTGACGGGGCCCCCGAGTGGTGGCGAACTGCGCTGGATGTCGACCGCGCCCTCCAGAGAGTTGGAAACCTTCGAGAACCCGAGGCCAGGCCGCCCGTACGAGGTGCGCTTCGAGTGCCCGGAATTCACATGCGTGTGTCCGAAGACGGGGCAGCCCGACTTCGCGACCATCCGGATCCGTTACTCGCCGAACGCGACGTGCGTGGAGCTCAAAAGTCTCAAGCTCTATCTGTGGTCCTATCGGGATGAGGGGGCGTTCCACGAGGACGTGACCAACAAGATTCTCGACGATCTCGTGGAAGCGACGGCGCCGGCGTGGATGGTCGTGGAGGGCGACTTCTACGTGCGGGGGGGCATCCGTACTGTGGTGGAAGCGCGCTACGACGCCCCCTAACTCTCGGTCGGGTGCGTGTGCGTGGGGCCGTGGCATCGGTGTAAACGACCGTGATACGGTCTGCGCCGTAAGGTCCACCGACGATGAGTTTCGCTGCATTTTTCAAGTCAATCCCCCTTTGGATGGCCTTGGCACTTGGCCAGGTGTCCTACGGGTTCTCCCAACAAACAGACGCGCGAGGCACCGCGTTTGTGACCGTGTCGTCGGATGTCGCGGGGAGCATTCGCGTCGAGGTGCGCGGGGACGACGGGACGGTCGTGAAGAAAACCGTGAGCGTGAAGGCGGGCCAAGAAAAAAAGGTCACCTGGACGCAGAAGAAGTCGGGCTCTGTTCACTACACGGCGCACGTGGAGTCCGGTGACAATTTCGCCGATTTCGAGTTTGACTGCGCGCGCCCCTTGTCGGCGGATCAGGTTCGTTTGACGCCCAAGAGCTCTCGCGAAGACCTGGTCGATCGTCATCAAATCACATACGAGACGAGCTTCCCCATCGCGCGCTACGAATTCTCCGTCTACGATCCAGCGGGGGAGATGTCCGACAGCAAGACTGAATCGGCCGCGAACCTCGCTCCCGGTGAGCGGTTTACGATCAAGTGGGACTCGTACGACGACGTGTTTTTGGTGGAACTCAAGGCCTTCGGTCCCAATGGAGAGAGCGCCTCGGATCGTCGTGTGCCGTGGTCGCTCGAGATTCCCCACACCGAGGTGAATTTTGACAGCGGCAAGGCCATCATCAAGTCCTCGGAGGAGCCCAAACTGGATGAGGTGTGGGCAATTTTGGCGCACGAACTCGACAAACTCGATCGCGCGAATGAGGCGGTCAACGCCAACCTCTCGGCGCAATTGTACATCGTCGGGTACACGGACACTGTCGGGAATCCGCGGGACAACCAGGTCCTTTCTCAAGGCCGGGCCAAAGCGATCGCGGAGTACTTTCGCGCCAAGGGGGTTTGGTGCGAGGTCCACTTCGCCGGCATGGGAGAGCGCGGGCTCGCGGTGGAGACGGGGGACAGCGTGGACGAGGTTCGCAACCGACGGGCCCTCTACTTGTTGAGCCCGCAAACTCCTCCGGGAGGAGGATCGATCCCGTCCCCGGGCGCGTGGAAACAGCTGAGCGGCGCTTCGAAGCGGATCGTACAAAACCTCCCGCCGTTGCCGGAGAGCTACATCGCGTACAAAGAGAAGCAGCGCGAGGCTCGCCGGAAGAAGTTCGGAGGCGCGAACGTGTCGGCGACGTCAGACTCCACGGAGACAGGAACCGGCGGCGCAGCGGGAACGAGTGACCCTCGCTCCGACGCTTCGGGCGCAGACGCAGGTCCTCGTTCGTCGTCGAGGCGGGACGGTCCAAGCTCCGGCAACGATGGTGAAGGACCCCCGACGTTGGAACCATCGTCGCGCGGCTGCAGCGTGGCGACTCCGCGCGACACGGGCTTCGCGTGGCTCGGACTGTTCATCGCTGGCCTGGGGCTGCGGCGGCGGCGTCGCGCTCGCGGGTGACGCCTTCCATGTGAACGGGCGACAAAGTTGCTCGAATTTTGGGAGCTGTCTTACATAGGCATACACTGTAGGTATGGAAGCCGAGATTCGCGAGGAGCGTCGATTTGAGAACGGTACATTTGTGGGTCCAGGGACCCGTGGCGCCGTGGATGAGGGCTTTTTCGCCGTGAATCTCTCGCGGCGAGGGATGGCCCTTCAGCGGGTCCGGCGGCGCTTTCGTCGGGATGGAGATCTCGACCTCGATCATGGATTTTGCTGGATCGCCGTGCCCTTGCCGGGGCGCGGGCGGCATCTCAAGGCGTTGGCGGAGGTGGTCCATCGCAAGGAGTCCGGACCGTGGGAGACTATCGGTCTGCGTTTCCGCTACATGTCGCCCACGGAGCAATCGGCGCTCGACGCCTACCTCGGTGAGCAGGATTGGCGAGAAGTGGACGACGCGGAACTCCACGATTTCGCCGACGAGCTGATGTAGTCGGTCGACCGATTTCGTCGACCGTCACCGCGAGATATCGCCTGCTCAGTGCGAGCAGGGGTCGGCACGGGCGAGGCTACGGCGCGTGTGTGTTCATCTCAGCGCAGCGAGCTCGCCAGTTGTCATGGAGACCGTGGGAGCGCAGCACCCGGACTGCGAGTGGATAGGCCTGATCAACTTGGGCAAAATCCGGTTCAAGAAATACCTCAACCTCCTCAAACAAAAACGCGCGGGCGAGGTTGCGGGCGATGGGGTCGGGCAGCACGAAAAAGTGGGGTTCCCTGGCCGCGAGAATGCACACCCGCGCGGCGCTGGAGGGTGCGTGGACAATTTCGTGATCATTGAGTCCGAGGGTGTCCACGATCTTCATGGTTCGAGGCGTATAAAATCGGAGCGCGCCGGCGCCCTCGACGGCGACGGTGGCGCCGGCGGGGACGTTGCGC
>CALKDV010000191.1 GCA_938084085.1 uncultured Nannocystaceae bacterium | reverse complement strand
GGATCTCCATCTCCGTCTCCGTCTCCATCACCGTCTCCGTCTCCCGTGGTGGTCGGATCTCCGTCTCCGTCTCCATCTCCGTCTCCGTCTCCATCTCCGTCTCCGTCTCCCGTGGTGGTCGGATCTCCGTCTCCGTCTCCGTCTCCGTCTCCGTCTCCCGGGCATTCACACGGCCCGTACGCTGTGCCCTCCTCGTTACACTCTTGAATCCCGACGTCCCCAAGGCCGATGCACGCACAGGAGACCACTTCGCCGGGAACACACGCCATCCCTGCCTCGTCCGAAGAGGTCGTTTCGCCCGTCTCCCCGGTGTCGCCGGTCTCGCCTGTCTCGCCCGAGGTCGAATCGGTCCCACTCGTCTCTGCGGACGCCGACTCCACTGCATCGCCCCCTCCACATCCAGGCAACGTGATCACAAGCGCGAGAGGCAAGACAATGCTGAGACGAGACATGAGACAGATCCTAATGCAATGAGATTCAAGCGCAATGGTAAATGCGCGCGCTCATTGTGCACGACTCCCCTGTTGCTGCCTCAGCAAGTCGCACACTGGACCATATTGAAACTAACTCCACGCAACTGAGGCTGAACGGAACGTACAACGCCTTCCCGAGCCCCCCCGTCTCATGGGCCGCCATGCATGGCGCGATATTGCCCGAGGCATCCTCGACGCGTGGAGCCGTTACGTGGCGGCTAAAAGTTCATTCCCACGCGTGCATAGAGGAAATGCTGCGGGTCATCGCCTCCCGCGATCCGAGTTCCCGCCGCGACCGGGACAAAGAGCCCGTAGCCGCCCTGCAATTCGAGCGGCTGCCAAGGGCGGTACCGAACCACCAGGTCCACCTCGTGGCCTAGGTTGTGATCGTCATTTGTCGGATCCCATCCGGCGCCCACCAGGTTGTCGGGAAGCTTCCACCACCGGCCGGTGGTCTCTTGCAGCTGGAAGAAGTGATAGTCCAGGTTCAGCCGAACCCGGCGCTCCACCTGCAGCTGCACCCCCGCCTCGAGGTCCCGAATATTCCGCCACAGGGCCATATCGTTGATGCCCTGATAGCCGTGCCGCCGACGGTAGAAATCAAAGAAGTCACGGGTGCCCTCTGCGTCGGTGTTGCACGGCTCGCCGAGCGCCGGGTCGCCGGTGCAGGCCTCGCCGCTCGCGATGGTGTATCCGAGCAAGAACCGCGGCTTAACTGCCTTGTCGAGGGTGTAGGAGACGGTTCCAGCGGCGGCCCACGCAAAATGATCGCGGTTCGCCGCCGGCTGTTGACCCCACTGCATATAGGCTTCCACGTCGTAGCGGAGCCCCTTGACCGGCGTGCCGAACACCCGGAGCCCGGGGGAGGCGATCCGTCGCTGGCCCCGCAGGTCCTCCTCTGATTTGTCTTCGGCGATCCACGCGGTCATCGCCTCCACGGAGACGGCGGGCAACGGATCCCATCCAAGCACGCTCATGCCCACATATCCGCCGCGGGTTTGATACTGCTGCACGGTCACGCCGTCGTCGACGGAGAAACTGTCGGGCTTGGCGAGCATCGCCGCCCACATGTCCGCCCTAAATTTCCCCGCGTGGCCCCTCAGGCGCAGCGCGTCGAAGGCCTGGCCGTTGGTGTTCCACGGCCGCTCCGCGAACAGACGCCGCGTCCCCACCCAAATCTCTTGACGACCGAGGGTGACGCTCCCGCCGAGGGATCCCGACGCGTTCTCACCGCGGGCTTGAACGAATCCTTGATGCAGATCGAGGTTGGCGTCGTTGGACACGGTGGAGTCTTCAAACCCCCAGGCCCGCGCGTCTTGCACCTGCATGAAGGTGCGCAGCGGGCCCCAGCCCATGTCGAAGTTCGCGCGAATCTGCTGTCGCACGCGGGTGCGAGTGTCGATCGTATCCGCACCAAAGGTCAGGCCTTGGACGTTCTGCGCGATGATCCAGTAGCCCACGCCCGGGTGAAACCAGAGGTCGTGTGCCCCCGCGGGGACTGAGATTTTGAGTCCGTCCTTGAGGTCCGCCGTGATCTTCGCCTCGTCCTCCTCGTCGTCTTCTTCGACCTCTTCCTCCCGCTGAATGATCACCACGTGCTGGCCATCCGCCGACTCGAGATCTTGCAGGTCCGGCGGGAGCATCCGCCGCACATCTTCCGGGAGTCGATCGAACGAATCTGCCACGGCGCCCGACTCGGTGTCCTCCTCGTACCACTCCCTGCGCAGCACATACTCCACCCCGTCTTTCACCTCTACCCGCACCTCCACCCGGCGGGCCCCTTCCTTGGGCGCGTCCTCCGAGGGCGGAGTCTGCGACGGCGCGCCCTCCTTCGACTCCGTGATCTTGGGCGCAGGTGCCTCCTCAACCGCGGGTCCGTCGCCCGCGGGCCCCTCGGTCGGCTCGCGCGGCGGCTCGGCCGACGCCATCGACGGCGACAACCACCACCCCAAACACAGACCAGCGATTCCGAACCGGTAGGCCGGACCTAACCCGCGCTGATTCAGTTGTCGACGTCTCGGCGTAATCCCAGTCATCGCGCCACCATAGCGACAAAGCCAGGCGACACGAAATCTTCGCCGGTCCCGCGCTGTGGGGTTCTAGGTCGACGCCCGATCATCACGCCTTGGTCGAGGCGGCGGGCGATGGATTTTGTGTCGAAGACCCGATTTCGGACTCCCACGCCAAGAGCGTCTCGCCGAGTCGCTCTTGCATGCTGCGCAGTCGCTCGAGCCGGCGCCGCAGAAACAGCGCGGTCCACAAAACGGCCGTGTGCCCCGCTGTATCGGCCACAAGCTCCAAGAATCGCAAGGCAGCGTAGCCGAGCAGGGGCGCGCTCGCCAACGCGAACAGTCCTGCCCACGGGCCGAAAAACGCCGCGTGCAGCGCCGCAAGCGCCACCCATGTGAGCGGAAAAAACAGCAGCGCCGCGAGCACCTTCACCGTCGACACCAAGTCCTCACCGTCGTCCCGCAGCTTGAGTCGGCGACCCATCCAAGCGACCGAACGATACGGGACGACATGGACGCACCAACCGCACGCCGCGAACGGTGCGTACGCGAACAGCTTGGTCACCCGGATCGAAGCCGCGCGGAGCGTCGGCACCCCGTAGCGCAGGTGCGTCGGCGTCACGCCGAGGGCCGACGAAGAGGCGAGCAGCTGCTCCACTTGACGCCGCGCCTCCCACGCCACGTCTGGCGCGTGCACGAGCCAATACTCGAACCCAAGCTGGGCGCGCTTGTGCAGATCGAAGCGGATCTCTGGGGCGTCGGGATCCGAGAATACTGCCTCCACCGCGTCGGCGAATTCCGAGGCCGCG
>CALKDV010000190.1 GCA_938084085.1 uncultured Nannocystaceae bacterium | reverse complement strand
CAAGCTTAACTCGGGGGAGCTTCGCTGCATCGGCGCCACAACGTTTAAAGAGTTCAAGACCTCCTTTGAAAAGGATCCCGCGCTGGCTCGCCGGTTCCAAAAGCTCGAGGTCATCGAGCCATCCATCGAAGAGTCAATCATGATCCTGCAGGGGCTCAAGCCGCTCTACGAAGAGCATCACACAGTGGAATACACCCACGCTGCCATCGAGCAGTGCGTTCGCCTCGCGCACAAGCACCTGCGAGACCGCCGGCTCCCCGACAGCGCCATCGACGTCCTCGACGAGACGGGAGCGGCGATACGCCTGCGTGAAGACGACACCCCCTCCCCCGATTCCGACGGCGACGCCCCGAGCGCCGATTCCGACGGCGACGCCCCGAGCGCCCAAGAGCCGACATCCGAGGAGACCGAAGCGTCCCAGGCCGACGACGAGGTCGCCGATCCCTCGAGCGAAGACGAACACGCCGCCGCGAAGGCCTTAAAGCCGAGCGAGGCAGAACTCGAAGAGCAAGCGAAAGGCGAGCACGCGACCGCGCTCGTGGAGACTGGGGGACCCGCCGAGGATGACGTCGCCCCCGTGATCATCGACGTCACTGACGTGGAGACAGTGATCGCCCGCATGGCCCGGATCCCCGCGAAGACCGTCTCCTCCGACGACAAACACGTCCTGCGAGATCTTGAAGAGGGCCTGTTGCAGGTGGTGTTCGGGCAAGATGACGCCGTCTCCACCGCCGCCGCCGCCATCAAACGCGCCCGCGCCGGGCTCGCCCGCGCCGACAAGCCCATCGGCTGTTTCTTGTTCGCAGGCCCCACCGGGGTCGGGAAGACCGAACTCGCGAAACAGCTCGGCCGGCTGATGGGGATGCCCTTCTTGCGCTTTGACATGTCCGAGTACATGGAGAAGCACAGCGTCAGTCGGCTGATCGGTGCGCCTCCTGGCTACGTGGGCTTTGATCAAGGTGGACTGCTCACAGACGCGGTGTCCAAAAGCCCGCACTCGGTCGTACTCCTCGATGAGATCGAGAAGTCCCACCCGGACATCTTCTCGGTGCTCTTGCAGATCATGGACAACGCCACGCTCACAGATACGAGCGGCCGCAAGACCGACTTCCGCAACGTTATTTTGATCATGACCAGTAACGCGGGAGCGTTCGAGATGACGACGCGAAAACTAGGCTTCGGCGCCGGCGAGGAATCCGACACCTCCGGCGCGAGCAAGGCGCTCGAGCGTGTGTTCAGCCCCGAGTTCCGCAATCGACTCGACAAAACCATCACCTTCGCGCACCTCCCACAACCCGTCATCAATTTGGTCGCAGACAAAATGATGCGCGAGCTTGAAATCCAACTCGCCGAGCGAGATGTCCGGCTCACCTACACCGACGCGGCGCGGGACTGGATCGCGATTGAAGGCTACGACAAGAAGTTCGGCGCGCGCCCCATGGCCCGCGCCATCGACGAGCACATCAAGTCCAAGCTGATCGACGAGCTCCTCTTTGGGAGCCTCGAGCACGGGGGCTCAGTCCACGTCGACCTCGCCAAGGACGGTGAGGCCCTCGCCTTCGAATTCGAAGCCCTCGAGCCCGCGTAGGGGGCAGGGGCTGGCTCACCTCCACCCCCGGGCACTCGCGATTTTCGCATCCCAGCGCGGATGGAGACAGGTGACGCCGCCTTTTGGACGCAACCTGCGGTACCTTCCACCCTATTCAGGACCTGCCCCAGCCGTCCCCGATGCGCCCAGGCCTCGCCTACCTCGGGATTTTTTTGCTCGCGGGCGCGACTCTGATCTTGGAGATCTTACTGACACGCATCGTCAGCGTGGTCGCTTGGTATCACCTCGCCTTCTTCGTGATCTCTTTGTCCATGCTAGGCATGACCGCCGGCGCGGTGGCGGTGTTCGTTTGGAGCAGCCCTCGTCCGCTCCATGAGCGGCTCGTGCGAGCGACGCTGGGATTCTCGGTGAGCAGCCCCCTCGTCTTGTGGTTGGTGATGTCCATCCCGCTCATGCCCGTGCAGTCCGCCGTCGACCTCGCAGGCCTCGTCTTGTGGGGGGGCCTGCTCGCAGTCCCCTTTGGTTTCGCCGGAGTCACCCTCACCCTCGCCCTCACGCGCGCCCCCCTCCCTCCCTCACGCGCGTACGGAGCGGACCTCATCGGGGCCGCCTGTGGATGCGCCACGGTGATCGTGCTCCTCGAGCATGTGGACGCCGCCACGGGCGCCGTCGTCGCGGCGGCTCTCGGGACCACGGCCGCCGCCCTCTTCTCCAGCGCGGCGCGCGTGCCGGCCCGCTCCTCCTGGGCGCTGTGTGCAGCCTTGAGCCTCTGCGCCATCGGCAACGCCCTGAGCCCGGCGCCTCCGCTCCGGCCGGGCTGGGTCAAGGGCGTGCGTGAAGATCCCGCGGCCTTCGCCTTCGTCCGATGGAACACCCACTCCCGGGTCACCGTGAGCCACGCTGTCCCGATCCCTCCCATGGTCTGGGCGCGGGGTCGCAACGCCCCGAACGAGCTCTTCACACCGATCCTTCAGCGCCAAATTCTGATCGATGGCGCCGCCGCCACCTTCCTCACAGCCGAGGGGAGCGCGCTCAACAAACACGCCTGGATCGATTGGGACATCAGCTCCTTCGCCCATCGTCTTCGACCGACAGGGCCTACCGCGGTGATCGGCGTAGGGGGTGGACGGGACATCATCGCAGCCGCGAGAACGGGGCATCGGCCCATCGTCGGTCTGGAACTCAATCAAGACATCGTCGAACTCCACCGCGGACCCTTGCGATCCGAAGGGGCGATCCTCGATATCCCTGGCGTCGAGCTCCACGCCACCGAGGCGAGACGATTTCTCACGGACGACTCACGCAGCTACTCGGTCATCGCGATGTCGTTGATCGACACGTGGGCCTCCACGGGCGCCGGCGCCTACAGCCTCTCCGAGAGCGGCCTGTACACCGTTGACGCGTGGAAGACATTTCTCGGCCGTCTCGAACCAGATGGAATTTTCACCGTCTCACGCTGGTACCTTCCGACCGCACCGGGAGAAACCGCGCGCATGCTCGTGTTGGCGTTCGAGACCCTCTATCAGCTCGGCGTTAAGGATCCTCGGGCGCACCTCATCTTGCTGCAAAATGACGCGGTCGCGACCCTCCTCGTCTCGCCGCGGCCCTTCTCCAATCGAGATCTCGACACCATGCAAGCCGGCGCGGTGCAGCTGGGGTTCAACATGATCGCGACGCCGCGCAAGCCCCCTTCCGGCG
>CALKDV010000189.1 GCA_938084085.1 uncultured Nannocystaceae bacterium | reverse complement strand
GGCGTGGCCCTCACGGTGGGTCTGCTCTGTTTTATTGTGTTCCTCAACGACGCTGGCGACGAGCGCGTTGATCGGATCAAGCGCCAAATGTTCCCCCAAGGCTGCGCGCCGAAGACGATCCCCGATGGGGTCCTCTCTCGCCGGTCGCTCGTGGTCGGCGGCGCCGTCGCGGCGATCATGACGATGCTTGTGACCGCCGTCCTCGCGGGGGCGCTCCATCGACCGCTGCTGCCGTGGTTCGCCGCGGGCTCACTTCTGTTGTTTTTGACCTACAGCTTCCCGCCGCTCCAACTCAACTATCGTGGAGGCGGAGAGCTGCTGGAGATGGCGGGGGTCGGGGTTTTGCTGCCGTGGCTGCACCTGTATTTGCAGAGCGGAGAGCTGCTGTCTGAGGCGCTGTGGTGCTTGCCTGGGCTCGCGATGACGAGCGCGGCCTCGGCGATGGCCTCGGGTCTCTCGGATGAAGAGAGCGACGTCGCCGGAGGCAAGCGAACCTTCGTCACGGTCTTCGGGAACGCGGCGGCTCGTCGCGCGGTGGAGCTCGCGCTCTTGTCGAGCTGTGTCTATTGGGCACTGCTCACCCGCATGATTCCGGCGCTGCTTCCGTGGTGGGTCGCGGCTCCGCTCGTCGTGCTCACCATCCTCCATTGGCGGGGGATTCGACGCTGCTCCTCCTCGGCGCGGACGAACGCTTTCCAGGCGCAGCGCAGATACAAGGCTCTGCTGCATCGTGGGATTTGGTCTGGCGGACTCGTGTTGAGCCTCGGTTTCGCGCTCAAGGGGCTGCTGTCGTGAATCCGCAGGCCCTGGAACTCCTCGCTCGTGAGGATGCGCGGCTCGATCGGGAGGTGCGGCGCAAGAGCCTGTCTCCTGACAAAGAGATCGCGTCGAGTCTAGTCGAGATCGCGCGTACGCTCGAGGTGGAAGACGAGCGCACGGCCATGCAGCTTGAGTTCGCCCGTGGACTCGCGGAGTGGACTCGCAGCCAACAGGTGAACTTCCCCGAGAATCTATTTTGGGACTTTGACTACCCCGCGGCCCGCGTCCTGGGTCACGCGAGGTCACTGGCTCCCGGCAAAGATCTCGACTATGTCGCGGCGGCCTTTGGGCGCATGGTCGAGCTGCAGCAGCGCTACGGCGTCCACACCACCATTCGGTTCCGCTACGTCCACGACTTCAGCTACGGGCTCGACTGGGCCAAGTGGATCGCCCGCGAGGTCGACCAGGATGGCAGCGTCGGGCCCTTTGATTGGGAGTTTTTGTGCTACCTGCGGCAGCGCGCCTTTGAGCTGGTCGAGCTCATCGAGCGCGACGATGAAAAGTATCCCACCCTTCAAGGAGGCGCCGCGCGAAACCCATTCTCGTTTCGTCGAGATCCGGAATCCGAGGCGGCGATCCTCTCAGAGCTCGGGCGTCGCGGCCAGCTCCCCGTGTGCGCCTGGGACATCCACGCCTCCCCGCGCTTTGATCGACCGTTCCAAGCCCTTCGTGAGGCGTGCGCAGTCGACCTCGGCCTCAGCGTTGAAGCCTAGTGGCGCGTCGCGTCGCGCTCATCGCTGACCGCGCCACTGGTGGATTCCTTTGACGATGGTGTCCACCTCGTGGCGGTAGAGTTCACCTCCCACGTCGCCGCCGGGGTTGATTCGCAGGCCAACGGCGGGGGTCTCCACGATCTCCTCAAAGAACTCCGCGCCATGGACTGGCTGGTACTCCGTGATCTCCAGGCTCCACATCCGCAGATGCGCCCAGTCGGTGAAGACCCCGAACACCGGCTTTGTGGGGTCTCCATCTAGCTCACACCACGCGTCGGGTCCATCGGCGCTCTCGTTCGCGTCGGGGGAGAAAGGCACGAGGAGGGTTCCGTTGACGAGGCTGTTGTACATGCGGAGGCGGTCGCCGTGGTCGCGCGTGGTCGCGAGGCGTCGCATGTTCTCGACAACCTCCTCGTTGGTGGGGTGCACCCGGTCATCGTGTTGGACCCGTGCGCGGAGGTTGGCGACGGTGACGCCGTATGCGCGATGGAGGATCTCTTCGATGCGACCCGCAAGCTCCGCGTGGCCCGTCGTTGAGGGCAGTGTGCAGCGGAAGTCACGACGGCCCTTCCCGCGGCTAAACCCCTGCGTGCGGAGCCACTGAGCACCTTCTTGGGAGAGCTTGTGGTGGCCCTGGAGGTGATGACTCGCGGGGGCGATCATCTCCAAGTCGCGCACGCCCTGCCCCCGCTCGATGAGGACATATGCGTGTTCGGCGCCCGCGTGGACCCGCGAGCATTCGCTCTTGGAGGCCGTCATGGAGGCTAGAGAGTTGTGCAGTGCGTCGCTCTCGTGGGTCATGCCGTTGGAGCCTAGCAGGAAAGTTCAGCTATGCTCCGCCGATGCGAGTCACTTTTCTCCTCTCGGTTGTAGGTCTCGGCGGTCTCCTCGGGTGCGGTGCGTCTGGCACGGCGCCTGAGGAGGGTAAGGTGGACAAGAGCGAGCCGGCGGTGGCGGCCGCGCCGCTGGCGGCACCATCGGTGCCCGTGGGAGCGCGGGCGAACGCAGC
>CALKDV010000188.1 GCA_938084085.1 uncultured Nannocystaceae bacterium | reverse complement strand
GCGCGCCGACGCCGACGAGGCTGGCGTGGTGTGCGGTGCCCTTGGCGGTGGGTTTGATCGCTTATGGGGTCGGTCGGTTACGGCTCACGGCGAAAGCGACGCTGTTATCCGCCTACTTGGCCACGTGCTACGTCGTCGATGACTATTTGCCGGCGGCGTCCGAGAGTTGGTCGCAGCGAACCGCGTTTCAGACCTACTTTGGCCGGCGCGCGCCGACCGATCGGATCCTGTCATGGTGGTTTTACTACCGCGGTGAGACGCTGTTTTCGAAATCTCGAATTTGGGTGTCGATGAACCCAAAGAGAAAGAAACTCCACGAGTTTATCGAGAAGCGCCGGGCAGACACCGAAGCGCTGTGGTTCATCACGATCGATTCACACGCGCGACGCCTCCCGAGCTATCTCCCTAGCGATCTGAGGGATCGCGTGGAGGTCGCCTACGAAAATCACCACTACGTGTTGCTGCGCGTGCCGCTCGACGATAAGTGAGGTGCGCATCGCTTCCGCCGATGCGCCTGGATGCGTCCGGGAGCCCGGGGTCTACGGGGAGGGGGAGGACCCCCCGCGTGCGGCGCGGTGGAGTCGGTCCATGAGCGCTCTCCCGATGCCCGCCACGGGGACTCGCTCGCATACCAGCAGCTCAACCTTCGCGTTGTCCGCCAGTCTCATAAACTCGAAAAGCTCGTGGGCGTAGTGCTCCACGGAGTTGCAAATCCGATGCAGCCGATACGATTCCACCGCCGAAGGGGCCGTGAGTCCGATATAGGCGGAGGTCTCGTAGGTCGCGCCCTCAGGGAGACTCCGCGTATCGGACGTCGCTAGATGCACGCGACAGGTGGGGGCGTAGTGGCGGTGGCGAGTGCCTGGGCTTCGTGCCTGGGCTTCCGCATCCGCGAGAAGTTTGATGGTCGGTGCGACCCGCCGCAGCGACTCCACAGAGACGGCGCCCGCCCGCAGCAAGGTGGGCGTGGCGCCTGTGCAATCGACGACGGTGGATTCCAAACCAAGCTCCCCCCGTGGTCCGTCGAGGATGAGGGGGATCTTGCCGTTTAGGCTGGCCAGCACGCCATCGCGGGTGGTGGGGCTGGGGCGGCCAGAGGCGTTGGCCGACGGCGCGGCGACGGGGAGACCCACCGCCTGCAACAATGCCTGCGCCACTCCATGGGAGGGGATTCGTAGCCCGACGGTGGGGAGGCCCGCGCTCACCTCCGCGGGGAGGTGCGCGGGACGAGGGATGATGACGGTGATGGGGCCCGGCGCGAACGATCGCAGGATGGTCTCTGCGTGGTCGCGGCTCGGCCACCGGGTGAACAACGCGAGCGCGGCGTCCATGGAGGCCACGTGCACGATGAGTGGGTTGTCGTTGGGTCGACCTTTCGCCGCATAGATCTTTGCGATCGCGAGGGGGTCCGTCGCGAGGGCGCCGAGGCCCCAGACAGTCTCCGTGGGGAAAGCGACGACGTCGCCATCGAGCAGCGCACCCGCGGCGATCGCCACATCGTTCGTGACGTGGGTGTCGATGGCGTGCGTCACCTAGCTCCCGAGGGCGCCGCGCGACGACGCAGAGGCGAGGGCCGCGGGGGCGGGGGCGCGCTTGATGGCGCTCCAGTTCTTCTTGAACGCTGCTTTTTGGGTGCTCTCAAGGTGGCGCGAGATGGACCATTTTCCCAACCCGCGCGCCCGCGCATCCACGGCGAGCGCGTGGCCGACCTCAGGCACACTCAATCCTGCGCGGAGCGACCGGAGGTCAACTCCGCAGCCGCCTCCACAGCATCCGTTCTCAAACATCACCGCGCCATTGGCGATCCAGATCCCGAGCCCCAAACTGATCGCTGCGAGCTCCGACTCCGACTCGGGATCATGCTCGAACTCATCGTCGGTCGTGAAGAGGGCACCTCCAGACCGGTGGAGGGCGAAGCGTCCAAGCTCGCGCGCGACGCTCGCGTACAAGACAGGGAGTACGCGAAACGCGGCATCGCTGAAGAGGGTTAGATAGGTCTCTTCACTGCGGCTGAAGAAGCTGTGCATCAGCTGACCCGTCGGATCGCCGAGTGGTTCAAAGCTCGGGTCCACGTTGGCTTGCTGGTCGTGCGCGAGGAGGGTGAACTCCAGCTCCTCTTGTCCCACCTGGGCCTGGAGATCGCAGATGAGATCAAACAGGGAGTCGAGGTTTCGGGGCGCGTCGAGGATGGACGGCGACGTGATCAGCTTTGATTCCCTCGCGGGGGGGCCAAGCCGGTCGCGCACCCGCGCCAGCGCCGTCTGAATCCATCCTTGGGACTCCTCCTCCGGTACGAACTTGGGAGAGGCGGAAGCCTGCGCATCACCGAACGCGAACATGGGCGGAAGATAGCACCGCAGGTCATGTGGGGCGTTGTCGGACGTATCGACTCGAACACGCCGCGCGACCCCCGACGGACAAAATGGTCGATTATGAGCCACTCATGGGTTCCTACGGGCGATTCGTTCAAAAACAGGGCTTATTACCTCTCAAAAAATAGTTAATTTGGACGACCAAATTTTATATGGGGGAAGTGAGACAGCATCGCGTGGAGCGACGTAATCGCGCAAATCACGCGATTATGATGGCTGTGACATGGAAGCTGGTGGGGCTGTTTGTCTGGGCAGCCTCGGGTTGTAC
>CALKDV010000187.1 GCA_938084085.1 uncultured Nannocystaceae bacterium | reverse complement strand
CTGAGATCCGAGTGGTGCTTGCTGATGTGGGCGAACGAGACGTTGCTGATGAGCACCTCCAAGGTGCCGCAGTCCGTCTTGATCCGTTGCATCACCGCCTCGGTGTCCTCATCGTTGGAGGCGTCCGCCTCCAAGATGACCGGCTCGGGTGCGCCCACGGCCTTGAACTGCGCCCGCAGCTCGTCTTCGTCGGCGGATCCCCAGCGGTGCGTGAGATAGACCCGCGCCCCTTGGGCGCCAAAGGAGAGGCCCGTCGCGAGGCCGATCCCCTTCGTCCCGCCGGTGATGAGCACCGCCTTGCCGTTCAAGTCGTTGGGAAAAATAGTGGTCGCGTCAGCCATTGGAGGCCTCCTCTCCGGTCGCGCCGGGCTCCGGCGCCGGGAACAAGCGGCTGCCGAGGGTGAACATGTTGTCGACGTAGGTGGCGCCCTTGTCGAGCGTGACCACCTGGCCGGACATGGAATCGAACAGGCCGCTGCAGAGCGCCACGATGGTGTTGGCGCACTCCTCCGTAGTCACCGACCACTCGCTGAACTTCTCGCCGAGCTCCACGTTGCTGTCGCCGAAGATCTCTTTGTAGCTATCGGTGGCCACCTGGCGCGTACGCAGCACGTTAACCTTGGTCCCCTCCGCTTGAAGGTGTGTCGCCATGTAGCGGGCGAAACACTCGAGCACCGCCTTGGACACACCGACGTAGTCGTAGTTTGGATAATGCACGTCGGCGCCGTCCGACGAGGTCGCCACCGCGTAGCTCGGGAAGGCGTCGAAGGTCTTCTTGATCCCTTGCAGGTAGTCCACAAAGGGCCACGCGCTGTAGTCGAGACTGCGATGCAGCGCCCGCGCGGTATGGTTCATGACCCCGTCGCCCTTCACGACCATCGCGACGTTGTTGATCAAAACATCGACCGCGTCATGCTTGGACTTGATCTGCTCAAGCAGTGCGAGGGTCTCTTTGCCCTTGGAGGCGTCGGCCTCCACGATCATGGGCGCCGGCGCCCCGACCGCAGCGAACTGCGCGCGGATGTCATCTTCGTTCGCCGAACCCCAGCGATGGGTGAGCCACAGCTGGGCCCCCATCCGACCAAAAGCCAGCCCTGTCGCCAGGCCGATCCCCTTGGTGCCGCCGGTGATCAGCACCACCTTGCCGTTATAATCCTTCATCATGATGATTCCTCGTTGCTGCCGCCTTGGTCCTCGGGGGGGACCCCCACGCCGGTCGGAGTGTAGTTTTCTCGGATCCGCGCCTGCGTCTCCGGGTTCGCAAAGCAGATCTCGTGCATGAGCGACTCCATGGTGCGCGCCTCCTCAAAGGCGCGCCGCCGCGGCAGGCTCAAGGTGCGCTTGAGCAGCTCAAGCGCGAAGCGTGGTTTATCGGTCATGCGCATGGCCACCTTGCGGGCCCGCGCCTCCACCTTGGCCGCCGGCTCCACGTAGTTCACGAGCGAACGCCCCGCGAAGTGCTTCCCTTTAAAATACTGGCAGCCGTACATCATCTCGGCCGAGATATGCTCGCCGAGGACGGTCTGCAGAAGACGCGTGGTGCCCATGCCTGGGGTAAAGCCCATGTCCATGAAATTGCAACTGTAGCGGCTCTCTTCGCCGAGGATGACGATGTCGCACGCGAGGCCAAACACCAGGCCTCCTCCGACCGCATGGCCTGCCATCGCGGCGACGGTCGGGATCGGCACCTCGAGCAGGGAGCGGGTGAGCACCAGATCGTAGGGGGCCACGCGCCCCTCGGCCAGACCCATCAACACCGATCGGTCGCCACCCGCCGAGAAGACCTCGTCGAGCCCTCGCAGGATCGCCACCTTTACATCCGGCCGCGACAGGCCCTCAAGATGCGTGACGAGCTCTTGAACAAAGGCCTCGCTGAACGCGTTGCGTCCGGCCTCGTCTTGCATGTGCAGCGTCGCGACGCCGTGATCGTCCACCTCGGTGCTCACGAACGCAGCCATGGCTCAGCTGTCCCCCCGACGTGATGGGAGCCGCTCAAACCAGGACGGTGACTCGCCGTTGAGAAATCCGCGGATCGCCGCGATGGTGTCCAACTCGAGCAGATCGCTGTTGGTCTGCGAGGCGCCGAGCCGCGCCGCCTCTTCGAGACCGACACACCCAATGTCCGCTGTGAACGAGCGCACCTTCGCCACCGAGCGAGGGTTGGCCCGCAGCAGGCGCTTGACCGCCTCCCGCAGCGATTTCTCTTGCGCCGCCGTGTGCGGCACCAGCCGATCCACGAGCCCGAGGTGATGCGCTTCTTCGGCCTTGAGGCGGGTGCCCGATACGGCGAGCCAGCGCGCTTTTTGCGGCCGAATACGCTCGCACAAAAACGGCATAATCATCGCGGGCATGAGCCCGAGTACCACCTCTGGGAGCGCGAAGGTCGAGCGCTCCGTGGCGATGATGAGGTCCGAAGCGGCGGCGATCCCCACTCCGCCCCCCATGGCCTCTCCGTCCACGAGCGCGATCACTGCGACCCGGGCCCGTCGGATGGCCAGCAGGCTCTGGACGTAGGCGTTGATGCGCTCGGTCTGGTCCTCTCCGGCGTGGGTGGCGAGGAAGCTCAGATCCATCCCGCGACAAAAGACGTCCGAGGCCTTCGACTCCAGCACCACCACCCGGCAGGTGCTTGAGGACTCGTCGGCTGCGGAGAACACCTCAAGCAGCTCCTCGAGCCCCTGCCCAGTGAGCGAGACATCGCCGGCGTCGTTGGGTTCGAACGCGACCCGCCAGATCGAACCATCCCTCTGATCGCAACGCACTCTCATAGGATCTCCTCCACGCTAGCTGCGCTCGTACCGGCGCTCCCACTCGTTCACCCCACGCAGGACCAGCTTGCCTTGTCCTTCGTAGGCCCGGGCGTAATGTTCTTCAAAGCCCTCGTGAGACATGTCGAAGGTCGGATTATCCACGTAGGTCGCGCGTCGCCGCTCTACCTCTTCGTAGCGCTCCACCGTCAACTTGGCGCGCGCATCGAGCCGCTCTTGCATCCGCTGCGCGGCGAGCCGCTCCCGCGCCTGAGGACCCACCTTCAGACTGTAGAACTCGGCGCACGAGCCCGAACCGTAGGAGTACATGGAGATTCGATCACCGGGGTTCAAGTCGTCGCTTTGATCGATGAGCCCCATCAGCGCGATGAAAGTCGCCGAGGTGTAGGTGCCGCCAAACTGCGAGTTGTACACCAACGACGGGAGCGTCTTTTGTTGCCAGTGGGCGCGCGCCTCCGAGGTTTTCATGCGCTTGAAGCGGCGCAGCATCGCCTTGTGGGCGCGGAAGGTCATCCCGCCAAACGGCACGTGATAGACATTTTTTTTGAAGTACGCGTCGTACTCGAAGGGCTCACCCACGCGCTCCGCGAACGAGTCGTACGAGCCCTCGAGAGCGTCGAGGTATCCGAACAAACTCGTGTCCGCGTGACCCACCTCGTGCTTGGAGGTGGGTCGATAGGTGTCGGAAATCTCTTGGGTCCAGTACCCGTTGTGCCCCAACTCGAACTCCACAACCTCCGGCTGCGCGCTGACCAACATGGCCGTGGCGCCCGCGCCGAGCACATATTCCCAGGGCTTGCCGAGGTGGCTGCGACTCTGATCGGTGCAGATGACCAGCGCCTTCTTCCCTGGGCGCACCCCGGAGGCCACCCAGTGCGCCGCCGCCATCAACCCGCCGGTGCCTCCGTAGCACGCGTGCTTCGTCTCAAAATTCCGGCAGTTGGCACCGAGCCCCGCATGTCGCTGGACCCAGGTGGAGATGGGTTTGCCGAAGTCCACGGAGGACTCAGTCCCCACGACCACCATCTCGATCGAGTCGCGCTCCTCCCCTTCGAGCAGTTGATTTGCGGCGTTCACCGCCATGGTCACCGGGTCTTCCCACGTCGGGTTCACGGAGCGGCTCGTGACCATAAGCTCCTCGATCGGGTGGGCAGGATCGGCGCCCCGCGCGTTCGCAAGCTCTGTCATGTCCAAGGACATGGAGCAGGGGTAGGCCGTAATTTTTTCGATGCCGACGCGCGAGGGAGTTGTCATGCGATCGTCGTCCTTAGGTGCTGTAGTCGAGTCCGCCGGTGACCGGGATCACCTGTCCGTTGATGAACGCCGCGTCTTTCGAGGCCAAAAATACGGTGATCTTTCCAAACTCTTCCACCGTGCCCATCCGCCCCTTCGGGACCGGGCAGTATTGCTTCCAGTAGGCCTTGGCCTGCTCGGGCATGCTCTCGCGGGTCATGTCGGTGTCGAAGAAACCGGGCACGAGCACGTTGGCCGTGATCCCGCGTCGCCCGTACTCTTTGGCGATGGACTTGGTGAGCCCGTGCAGGCCCGCCTTGCTCGCCGCGTAGTTGGACTGCCCGCTGCCTCCGTCAAAGATCACCGAGGAGACGTTGACGATGCGACCGAAGCGGTTGCTCATCATGTGCTGCACGAAGTGGCGACACACATAAAATGGCCCCGAGAGGTTGGTGGCGATGACCTTATCCCACTCGGCGTTGTCCATGGACACCAGCAGGTTGTCGGCGTTGACGCCGGCGCAGTTCACGACCACTTCGACATTCTCGAAGTCCTCAAGTACCGCGTCGCCAACCCGTTCCACGGCGTTCGCGTCGGCGACGTCGAGGGCGTAGCTCTTGAGCTTGGCGTCCGGGCGAATCTCCTTGGCTTGCGCGATCACCTTGGCCGCGGCGGCCTCATTTCGAACGTACGTGAACGCCACGTCGTGACCGGCGCGAACGGCCTCGAGCACGATCCCCGCGCCGATACCTCTCGAGCCTCCAGTGATAAAAAAGTTCATGGTGGTGTCCTGCTAGACCGAAGAGGGGTCGAAGCGACGATATAAAGAGCAGCAGTTGAGCCCGCCGAAGCCGAAGGAGTTTTTCAAGATCGTGTTGATCTCGAAGTCTTGCGACTCATTGGCGCAGATGTCCAAATCGATCTCTGGATCGAGGTTGTCCACATTGATCGACGGGTGCAGTTTGTTGTGTTTCATCTGCATCATCGCCGCGACGGTCTCCACCACGGGTGCCGACCAGCAGGTGTGACCGAGCATGGACTTGGGCGCGTTGATCTTCAGCTTGCGGGCGTGCTCACCAAACGCGGTCTTGATGGCGTTGATCTCCGACTTGTCGCCGAGCGGCGTCGAGGTGGCGTGGGCGCACACAAAATCGACCTCTTCGGGGCGGATCTCCGCGCGACGCAGCAGCCGCGAGATGGTGCGCGCCTGCCCGTCCGTGGACGGGCTCGGGAGGTGACTCCCGTCGGCAGTGGCCGTACATCCGAGCACCTCTGCGTAGATGTGGGCGCCACGCTCAAGGGCGTGATCGAGTCGCTCGAGCACGAGCGCACCGGCGCCGTGAGACGGCACGAAGCCCTCGCGGTTGAGGTCGTACGGGCGGCTCGCCTTCGTTGGCGTCTCGTTGAAACTCTCGATGGTGATGGCGCCCATGAGCGCCATGGCGTGT
>CALKDV010000186.1 GCA_938084085.1 uncultured Nannocystaceae bacterium | reverse complement strand
GCGGCGACGCCCGAGGGGTGCGGTCCCGAGCAGAATATCCTCGCCCAAGAGCTCACCTACGACCTCCGGTTCCAAAATGTGGGGTTTGGAAGCGCCATTGACGTCGAGGTCGTCGTGGACCTCGACCCAGCGCTCGACCCGGACTCGCTGCGCTTGCTCAGCACCAGTCACGACCTCACCTCGTTGCAGGTGGATGACAGCGGCCAGATGATCGCCCGCTTCGAGGACATCTTCTTACCGCCCGAGGTGGTGGATCCCGCGGGCTCCAACGGCGATCTGCACTTCGCCATCTCGCCGCGCATGCCCGCCGCCGACGGCACCGCGGTGGACGTGACGGCGTCCATCTACTTCGACACCAACCTACCCGTGGTCACCAACACAGTCCGCCGCACCCTGTACAACGGCGATCCCGTGCCGGTGCCGGACTTTGAGGTGAGCGAGCAGGCTGGCGTGTTCGACTTCACCTACACCGGCGGCACCAGCGGCGTGTCCGCACGCTGGTCCTTTGGCCCCGCCGCATCCCCCGTCGATGCCACCACCCTCGACGTGGACGGCGTCACCTACACCACCCCAGGGCCGCAGGTAGCGGCACTGACCGTCGAGAAAAATGGCTGCGCGGCCAGGGGCGCGCAGACGGTGGAGGTCCCCTGCGACGCGTTCTTTGAGACCGACGCCTTCATGGCCCCCATGGGGAACGCCAAACAGCTTGGGGCGACGCTGCCGGTGAAGTTCCAGACCCTGCGTTATCTGGGCACGGAGGTCACCGACGCCGCCCACCTCGAGCAGATCCTCGCCGACGACTTCGGGTGGACGCCCGGCGACGGCTGCTGGCCCCAGCTCGGCGTGATCGACGTGACGACCGGGGAGCGCGTGCCCCTGGATTCCGGGAGCACTTCCAGCCTCGGCGCGACCGGACCCTGCTTCACCGGCGGCGCGGGCAGCTGGCGAGTCAATCTCGACCTCGACACCGCAGCGTTCACGAGCGGACACGAGTACCAAGTGGTCGCCGAGATGTACGCTTGCTACGGCTTCGACGCCCTCGAACCTGGCAACGACACCTTCTTCGTGAAGTAGATTCAGCCCCGAGTGTCTGGCCGGAGCGGCGCCCCCTGCGAGGAATACGCAGCTGCAGCGCATGACTCGCCCCCCGGGGGTTCAATGTAAAACCCGCTCCCTCATGGCCGCGAGAGCCCCCTCAACGGGCTTGCGTCACCTGCCCGTCGGCCCGTTTCCTCCCCTAGCGTTCGTGGGCGCAAAAAACGCGCAAAAAATTCACGTCGACGCCTCAAAGCCTGTCGAGGTCCGCGAAGGGAGACGTGAGATGAAACGCAGCGCACTTCAACAAGCCCTCACCTTCTCCCTCTTTGCGGGCGCTGTGGCCTCGCCGGGCCTGGCCCAGGCGGCGGAAGCCGTTGAGATGTCACGGCACCTCTTTGGCACCGAGAACTACGACGCCTTTGGCTGCGCCATCGAGCTCGACAACGGCGACCTCATGCTCGCGGGCTCCGCGAACTGGGGCACGCCCGAGGGCCCAAATATGTACGTGGTCCGCACCGACCGAAACGGCAACATGATCTGGGAGCAGCACTTTGGGGAGCCCGGCCGCTTCGAGCGCTATTGGCAGAGCGACTGTGTTCAACAGACCCCCGACGGCAACTTCGTGGTTGGCATGGGCGTAGGCCCGGGCCCCAACGGCGGGATTGACTCCGGCGTCCTCAAGTTCGATGGCGACGGCAACCAGCTCTGGGAGTCTATCTACGGCGGGTCCTCCACGGACGTCGCGACCAGCGTCACCATCGCGGCAGATGGTGGCATCTACCTCGCCGGGCTCACCTACTCCTTCAACACGTGGCGCAACGACATGTGGGTCACCAAGTACGCCCAAGACGGTCAGATGCTATGGAGCAAGACCTACGGCGACACCTGCGGCGGAGGCTGGGAAGGCGCCGCAAATATCGTCAACACCGACGATGGCGGTTTCATCGTGGGGGGCGGCGGCTCTGGAGGCGCGGTCTATGCAAAGGCCGACGCCAACGGGGACTTTGAGTGGTCCGACTGCACCCCCGGTGGGTGGATGCACGATTTCCGCAGGGCCAACGACGGCGGCTACGTGGGGTTTGGACGCCAGCCTGTGGGCTCCATGGAAGGGGCGATCTTCAAGTACGATGAGAACATGGACCTGGAGTGGTCCCGCACCTACGGAGACACCGGGTTCGACCTCGCCATCGGCGGCATCCCCACCAAGGACGGTGGCTATGCATTCACCGGGTATTTCCTCGCCACGGCGACCGCGGGATTCGGCGCAGACGACCTCTGGTTTGTGAAGACCGACGCCTTCGGGAACGTGGAGCACGAGCTTATCATCGGTTCCGCCTTGGGCAACGACCAAGGCGACATGGTCCTCGAGCTCTCGGACGGACGCTACGCCATCCCGGGGCGCCTGTTCGAGTCTGCGGGGGGCCTCGGAAGCACGGACGCCGCGTTGGTCTTCATTGAGATCATCGGGGACCCTGCCACGGTGGACGGCACCGTCTTCTTCGACGAAGAGGAAGTGTGCACGGAGACCTCCGAATCCGACGGGCGGCCCAACCAGTGGGTCGAACTTCAGGAGATCGGCGGCGACGATCGCTTCTTGACGCTCACCAATACTCGTGGAGACTACCGCGCCATCGTCCCGGAAGGCGACTGGAAGGTGAGTCCAGTCCCGGGCCCCAACGCCATGGAGGCCGACAGCTGCGGTCCCGACGGCATCAGCTACGACCTGTCTCTCGAGGAAGGTGTCACCCGCCCTGACACCGACTTTTACACGCGCAGCTCGCAGACATGCGGTGGCGACGTGACGCTGTATTCCTACGCGCCCGTCGACAACGGCTTCGAAGGATGCAACGGCGACGAGATTCAGACCGGCGCATGCATCGATCATACGTTTGGCTTCTGCGCCCAATATGTAAACACCGGAAACTCCCCATGGACGCAAGGCAACCCCGCGACGTTCACCCTCACCGTCCCACCGGAGTTCGAAGCGACCGCCAATGGCGTCAGCAATATCGTCACCAACTCGTGCGGCATGCAGCTCTCCGGGTTTGACAGCACCGCCAACACCTGGAGCTTTCAAAACACGACGAGCATGGGCAATGGCGCGATGTGCGAGGTGTGCGTGGTCGTCGACACGCTCAACTCCCCCCCGACCACCGGCGCCTCTGCGACCATCGTCGCGCCTCCGACAGGTCCCTGCAAGGACGAGGTTTGGGCCGAGAGCATGCCTCCGGTCGGCTCTTGTTCGTGTGACCCCAACGATCTCGCGGCGACGCCCGAGGGGTGTGGTCCGGAGCAGAACATCCTGGCTGAGGAGCTCACCTACCGGGTGCGGTTTCAAAACGAGGGATACGGTGATGCCGTCGATGTTCGCGTGGTCCTTGACCTCGACACCGACCTCGACCCCGACACCCTCCGCGTGATCGACACGAGTCACGACCTCACGTCGTTGCAGGTCAACGACCGCGGCGAGATGGTCGCGCACTTTGACACCATCAACCTGCCGCCGAAGCTGCTCGACGATCCGGGCTCCAACGGACACCTGCGCTTCGCCATCTCCCCGCGGCTCGCGGTGGCAGACGGCACTCCCGTCGACGTCACCGCGTCCATCTACTTCGACGCCAACGCCCCCGTCGTCACCAACACCGTCACCCGCACGCTCTACCACGGTGATCCCGTGCCCGTACCGAACTTTGAGGTGAGCGAGCAGGCCGGAGTCTTTGACTTCACCTACACCGGCGGCACCGCGGGCGTGTCGACAAGCTGGGATCTTGGCGTCGGCGCCACCCCGGAGAGCGCCACCACCCTCCATGTCGACGGCGTCACCTACACCACGCCGGGACCGCGCTTCGCCACCCTCACCACCGAGAAAAACGGCTGCGCCACCACGAGCACGCAGCGGGTGGACGTGTCCTGCGACGCATTCTTCGAAATCGGTGACCTCATGGCGCCCATGGGCAACGCCAAGCAGCTCGGTGCCACCATGCCGGTGAAGTTCAAGACCCTGCGCTACCTCGGCACCGAGGTCACCGACGCCGCCCACCTCGAGCAAATCCTCACGGACGAATTCGGGTGGACGCCTGGTGAAGGCTGCTGGCCTCGACTCGGCGTGGTCGACATGACCACGGGGGAGCGCGTACCACTGGAGACAGGTGACTTCTCCACCGATGCGGGCAACGCTGAAGAGTGTTTCACGGGCGGCGCCGGAAACTGGAGCGTCAACCTGAAACTCGACGCCGCGGCGTTCACCAGCGGACACGAGTACCAAGTGGTCGCCGAGATGTACGCCTGCTACGGCTTCGACGCCATCGAACCCGGCAACGACACCTTCTCGGTGAAGTAGGCCCCGGTTTATCGAGCACCTCCACCGGCACCGCGCTCCTCACGGGGGCGCGGTGTCGGCGTATCATCCGAGCACGCGGCGACTCCTCAGCCGCATGCCATGGGGCACCACACACGCCCGCGTCCGCGTGCTCGGGGCAGGCTTGCCGGCGTCGAAGCACCCTGGGACGAACAGCCCCTAAAAGCAGTAGTAGGGGCCGTTGCCATCTCCAACGTCGGTGCAGACCATGCCACCGGGACACGTATCTCCACCGCCGCAGCCGAGCACGCACCAGCCCTCCCCGCCAATATCGATGCAGGCCGGCTCCGCCGTTCCTCCCGGCGAAGGGGGACAGTTTTCGTCCACCACGCACGGCAGGGAACAGAACCCGTCGACAGTCATCCCCATGTCTTGGAGCCCGAGACATAGATACGGTCGCCCTCCACAGGCGTCCGCCTCCAGGCACGGGGAATAGGCTCCCTCGGTAGGCTGATCTCCATCTCCATCTCCATCTCCATCTCCATCTCCATCTCCATCTCCATCTCCATCTCCATCTCCATCTCCATCTCCATCTCCGGACGTCTCCGTGTCGCCCTCTCCCGACATCCCCGTGTCGCCCTCT
>CALKDV010000185.1 GCA_938084085.1 uncultured Nannocystaceae bacterium | reverse complement strand
ATGAGCTCGTACAACATCTCTAGGCGCCTGCGGACGGAGGTGGTCTCGAGCAGCTCTTGCTTCGCGCTCAGCTTGAAGTTGACGTGGGCGGCGATGGTGTCCGCCAATCGCGAGGGGTTCTCGATGCTCTGCACGCTCACCGCAAGCTCGGGGGGGACGCGCTTGTTGAGCTTCACGTAGTTCTCGAAGGTGGTCTGTACCGATCGCATCAAGGCAGAGAACTCCGCCTCCTCCTCCTCGGACACCTCGTCGGACTCCACCACCTCTGCGTTGACGCGAAAGGAGCCGTCCTCTTCGAGGTATTCAACGATCTTCGCCCGGTCTTGTCCCTCCACGAGCACCTTGACGGTGCCGTCGGGTAGGCGCAGCAACTGAATGATGGTGCCGATGGTCCCGAACTCATGAATCCCGTCGGGCTTGGGGTCGTTGACCTTGGCTTTTTTCTGGGCGCACAACAGGATGCGGCGGCACCCCGCCATCGCCTCCTCGAGCGCGTTGATCGACTTCTCGCGACCCACAAAGAGAGGCACGACCTCGTGGGGAAAGACGATCAGTTCGCGGAGCGGGAGCAGGGGCAAGTCGAGGTGAGACATTGGCAAAACATAGGGGTCGTTACCCCTCGATGTGACGCTAGCACCAGGCCCCAGAGCGGTCAAACAACCAACCCTTCCCTAAAGTTCATCGTAGGGACGATTTAGGGCGAACTGTCCACGCCTTCGTCGCTCGATGGAACGCTCGATCCGTTCGGAGTGCCAGCGCGCTCCGTGGAATGTTCGACCGGCGGTGGCACAAATTCGTCGGGCGGGCTCGGTGCGTAGCGAACGCTCTCCTCGGCCGGTTCCACGAACCATCTCCACAAGCGCGCGACAGCTCCCCCGACGAGCATGAGCCACGGCAGTTCAGGAGACGTCGAGCAAGCGCAAAGCACGATCACTAGCTCCAACAAGGGCACCCCCTCAAGCCACGAGGGGAGCCTGAGATCAAGGCGCTGCAGCAGGTGGACCGCCTTGGGGAGTTCAAGGGCCGCTCGCGGAACGCCGCGAAGCAACGAGCGAGTCCAAAGGAGCGGCAAGGTCACCCCCACCACCCCCGCCGCCAAAACAACGACGCTCGCCACCGGACTGCGCGTCTGGGTCGCTACCAACCAGTACGTCAGCCCCGCCGCGAGCACCGCGTGCCCAATTGGTCGTATCGCTCGCGCCAACATTTGGCCAGGTGCGAGGTGCCCGCCCACCCTTCGACGCGTCATCAAGGACTCTTGGGGGACGAGGCGAGCGAGCGGCGCCACCAGCCGGGCACACTCGACCCCGACAAAGAGAGCCAAACACGCGAAGACGAGGCCCCCCCAGTGCTGCAAGAGGGCAAGGGGGCCGCTCGCCAGCGCGATCCCGACCGCCGCGAGCTCAAAGCGAGCCACGTGAACCCGCCCCCCCGCCAGCCACCGCAAAATTCGCCGCTCCACAAGATCCTCCCAGGTTGAGCAGTCCCGGCCCATGATCCCCTCTTCACGAAGGACGAGTCGCTCTGCGCGCGCGAGATCTTTCATGCGCACCATTCGAACGACGTCGTCCGCGTTGTGATCCCGCGGCAGGTCCAACAACTCTGCCAACGGGAGCAGCGCCGGCACCTGCCCCACATCCCCCGCGAACCATGCCGCAGGACGACCGATGCCATCGTCGACTGAGAAAGACTCTCCTTCTGGCAGCGGATGCGCCGCCATCTGTTCAAGCAAAGACCTCGCGATCAACGTCCCCTCGTACACCACCAGGCCAGGGCCCCGAAGCGCCGTTCCCGGCGCCATCGCCAGCGCGCCTTCGAGCTGTGCGTCCACGGAGGAGGTGATGATCAAGCGAGAGAACCCCGCGGCGGCTGCGCTGCTCCACATCCGCCGCCGCACGTCGCGCCCAAGCAAGCCTCGATCGAAGCGAACCTGAGCCTCAGGATCCCGAAGCATGATTAAGTACAACCCAGCGCAGTGCTCCGGGACCGCCGACGCGCCCTCCGCAGTGTCCGTCATTGGCTCCTTCGCGTTGGTCACCCGCAGAATCGTAGCAGCCCAGCCTGTCAGGCCCAACTCCCGCCGAAGCCCCCGCGCCTCACCCCCGTCTATTCAAGCGGGCTCAGCTCCTCAAGATCGAGCGCATCGAGCCCCGAGACCAGGGTGTGGGCCTCCGACTGATCTTGATGGCCGGCGTGCGCCTCGGGGAGGTTGGCGGCGCTCGTCGCTACCACGAACATCCCGGCGGCGCGCCCACTCGCGATCCCAGCGGTGCTGTCCTCAAAAACGACACACCTCGCCGGCGCTACCTGGAGGCGCTCTGCCGCGGTGGCGTAGCCCTCGGGATCGGGCTTGCCACAGCGGACGTCCTCTGCGCCCATGTAAAATTGAAGCTGGTCTTCGAAGCCGAGCAGCGTGAGCGCGTACGCGATCTCTTTCCTCGAAGACCCGCTCACGATGGCCATAGGGATCTGCGCCGCCGCGCCCCACGCCACGAGCGCGCGCGCGCCGGGCAACACCTGAATGCGATGTCCGTCCTCCACCATCTGAGGTTTCTCGGCGATGGAGCCACGCTGCAGCTCCTCGAGACTCATGCCGAGACGCTGCGACACTCGAAGATGCGCGAAGATATCTTGCCAGGCGTGGCCTACGATGAACGCCCGCTCCGAGTCGTTGAGCTCAATCCCTCGCTTTGAGAGGAAACGGACGATGGACTCGGTGTGGAACGCCTCGCTGTCCACCAGGGTACCGTCGAGATCAAGGAGCAGGGCCGCCGGCTTCATAGTCCCGTTGTCGCACGGCCCTTCATGCTGGCTCAACCCTCTTTTGGGAGGTCTCGACGTGGCCAGCCAGTGTCGCTTCGCACGGCACAACGCCGCTGCGGGAGGCTCACTGCGCCTGGGGATCGCTGCACGCACCACAGGCGACCGACGCGCGCTCGCAGTCCTGGCCCGCCCTCGCGCATAACGCTCGATAGTCGGCTTCGTCACCGTGTTCGTCGGCGAGGCTACAAATCCGCGCCTCGAGGCCGCACACCGCGTCCGCGAGCGCACAAATATTGGTGCAGATCGTGCTCGCCTCTTCGTCAAGCTCGTCTTCCGCGGTCAACGACGCCCCTTCCTCCGCGTCTGCACTGGGCACGGACGACGGCGCGGCAGCCGGGGGTGACGCGCCGCGAGGGGCCGCCGAACGCTGCTTGGCCCGTGGCCGCCGGCTCCGAGATTCACGCGACGGTTGCACAGACTCCGCGACGCTTGCGGTGTCCTCATCCAACGAAGAGTCAAACTCCGCTGCCTGGATGTCCCGGGTGGCCACATCCCCCCGAGCTGCGACGACAGGGGCATCTTCACCGATCCCAAGGTCTGACATTTGCGCCTCGTAGGCCTCAAGTCGGTCTTGCAACGACGCTACGCTAGGGTGCCCCTCCCCGGTCCCCACCGCGCCGGGTTGGGGAAAGTCCGAGGCCGCGAAGGTCCGCTCGGACATCGAATCCTTCGCGCAAGAGGCGACACTGCCCGAGGCCAACGCCACGGCCCATACAACTCGATGATGCATTTTGATCATGGCGTCTCCTTGATTAACGCGTCGAGAAGCAGACGATTCATATCGAGGGCGATTTCATAGCTCGCGAGCGCCGCCTGATCGCGGTCGACGCGCTCAAGTAGCTCCCCTTGAAGCCCCGCCAGTCTCGCCGTAAACGCGTTGGGGGGCAGTTCTCCCCCCCCGTCGTCCAGCCGACGCGTGATCCGGGTGAGCAACGTCTCTAGGTCCGGTGGCACGCCCGTTGTGTCATCGAGCTCCAAGCGAGCGAGCCGGCCAACCACATCGTGGCGCATCCACACAGCCGCTTCTCCTGCGCGCTCTTGAGAGGGCCATGCTCCATCTGCGAGTTGCTCCAGCGCTCGAATGGCCCCGGCACGATCCCCCGCCTTCACCAAGAGGTCCACCCGGCGGTGTTCAGTCTCCACAAGTTGGGCAAGCGCAACGAGGGCGTCCCGGTCTTGAGGGGGACGAGCGTCTCGCGCGTTCCCCGTCATCGTCCACGCCAACACGATACCCGCGACCACCCCGCACACGCACCCGCTGCTCCAACGTGCGAAGTTTCTCATCGCGCACCTCCTCGTTCCGGTCGGGTGCCACCGTCTCGCTCTCGCTTGGAACGTGCGCCCAAGGAGACCAGCCAGTCGTGCCTGGCTTGCGATCGTGAAACGACGACCGCGTCCCGCAAGGACGCCCGGGCGTCTCCCTCCAACGCGGCGAACTGCAGCTCGTACGGCTTGGCGGCCGCCCCGGCGAGCGGCGCGCCCTCCTTCGCGGCGCGCTCCGCCTGTACGGAATTCGTCACGACCGTCGCACGATCCTCCGCCTTCGGTCGCACAAACAGCACCACCGCGAGGCCCGCACACGCGGGAACCGCCACCCATCGAACGAGGCGGCGACGCCACCACGCCGTCGACGCGGGAGCGCTCGCCTCTTTGAGCTGTTCGAGCACCTCCTCAAGCGCCTCGTCGCCAAGCACCTCGGGAGCCCGGGCATGGCGCAGCAGGTGAAGCATGGCGAGATCAGCCTCGAGGTCCCCGTGTTCCCCAGCCGCCTCCTGTCCGGCGGTCAGTTCCTGCTCCCATGCGTCGTCGATGACGCCTCGTGGGGGTGGTGTTGGCTCGCTCATGGTCGCTCGCTCCCTCGCGCGTCACGGAACGCTGTCAAAGAGCCTGAGCTTACGGTCTTCCAGATGATTTTATGGATCATGGGGTTGCTTCCTTGTGGGGGGGTGGTGGGGGTGATGCGTCGTTGGCGGCGTGCTGCTCCCACGCCTTGCGAAACGCTCGCACCGCGCGGTACATGAGCACGTCAAGCGCGCCGAGCGTAATCTCAAGGAGCGCGGCGCATTCGTCACGGCTGCGATCCTCGAGGAGGCGCAGGCGAAGCACGCGGGCGTAGCGGGGGTTCATCTCCTCAAATCGGGCGTCGATTTGCGCCCGCAGGTCCGCCCGAACGAGGCGCTGTTGCACCGCCTCGGCGTCGGGTCCCGCGGCGCTCTCGAGGTGCTCGAGATACGCGCCACGCAGTCGCTGCCGCCGCCCGGACGCGCGGAGCAGATCTCGCGCCTTGTTCTTGGCGGTGGTTTTGAGCCACGGCCAGATCCCCGCCTTCGTCCACGAGAAGTTTTTCAAGGCGCCGTAGGCCGCGAGGAAGGTCTCCCGCAGACAGTCTTGGGCGTCCGCCCGGTGGCCGAGCATGGGGACGAGGACCTGCGCGAAGATGGCGGGCGCGTAATGGCGATACAGCCGC
>CALKDV010000184.1 GCA_938084085.1 uncultured Nannocystaceae bacterium | reverse complement strand
CGGCCCGCCTGTGCACTCTCGGCGGTCAGCAGGGCGAGTGCGGCCACGCTTATGGCAATCCCTCGTCGCGTCATTTCATCTGCTCGACGATCACGATGGATCGGGGTTGGACCTGATAGGTGCCGGACACGGCAACCGGGTTCTCGGTGGTGATGTTGGCTGACTGCATGGGGTCGGCGGCGGCATCATCATCGAAGAAGCCGCTGGGCTCGAAGCTGCGGCCCGGCAGGTCGTAATAGGGCTGCGTGTCGACTACCACGCCCCAGTCCCGACCTGAGGGCAAGGTGAAATCAACGGCGTAGTCGTGCAGGTTCACCAAGATGGCCAGCTCGTTGTGCTCGGACCAGTTCCCGTCGTCGTAGTAGTGGAGCATGATGTTTCGACCGCTCCAGGTCAGGTCGTCGGCAGGGTCGTTGGTGGCGTTCTTCCATTCGAACGGCATTCCCGAGTCCCAGTCTTTGGGGGACAGGGCGTAGGTGTGGTCACGGCGGAAGTGGATCATGTCCCGCACAAAGTCGTGCATGCGATGGCGGTAGACGTTGTTGGCATTTCCGCTCGTCCACTCACCCCAGCGGAACCAATTCCACTCGTTGTCGGACCAGGTTGTGTAGGTGTTGTTGTTGCCTTACTGCGTCCGCATCCACTCGTCGCCGCCGAGCATCATGGGCGTGCCATGGCTGATCATCAGTCCCACGAAGGCGTTGCGCATCATCTGGCGCTTGGTCCAGTCGTCGCCCCAGGTTCGGCTGTGGTTGTTGTCGTCACCACTGTTCGGGTCACACCACTCGCTGCACGCGTCGTAGCAGCAGATGGGATTGAGGGGCCCGCATCCGTTCTCCTTCTCTTCGTAGGAGAACAGGTCGAACATCGTGAAGCCGTCGTGGGCCGTCACGAAGTTGACGACGTGGTACGGCCGCTTTCCGATCCAGTCGTACCGGTCTCGGGTTCCGGTCACTGCGGCCCCGAAGTCCGCAGCACCTTGGGCTTGGTTCAAGGACCACCCGTCGTCGTTGATGAACGAGCGCCAGAAGTCGCGGAAGTTGGCGTTCCACTCGCCCCAGCCGTACATCGGGTCGTTCGCAGACATCGGGTATTGGGTCGAGCCGTCGTAGGCGGTGGTCCAGGGCTCGGCGATAATGCGGGTGTTGTACTGCTGCAGGACGGGGTCGTCGGCAATCTCGTTCAGGACAGTGTCGACGGGGCTGGTCCAGAATTGGCTGGGTGCGTTGTCCGGCTCGCCGAGCACCCCCGCCAGATCGAAGCGGAATCCATCGACGTGCAGTTCTTCGACGTAGTATCGAAGCGAGTCCATGATCAGGGCGTTCATGGGCGTGTGGTTGGCTCGGGTCTGGTTTCCCACACCGGTGGAGCCAGTCCAGTAGGCTTGGTTGGCGTTGGTGAGCACGTAGTAGTTCGAGCTGTCGATCCCACGCAGACCCAGGAGGCTGGCCACCTCTTGGCTGTCGAGGTTCACCGCGGCGCCGGGGTCGCACAGAAAGTCGCCGTCATAGTCGTTGTAAAACAGCTTGGTTCGCCACAGACCCCCCTCGCCGGTGTGGTTGTAGACCACGTCGACGAGTACCTCGATGTCCTGCTGATGCAGCTGGTCGACCATCCACTTGAACTCGTCGATGATCTCGACCGGTTCGGCGCCGTCGTTCCACGCCGAGGAGTAGCTGACCTCGGGCGCGAAATAGCTCGTGTTGTTGTAGCCCCAGTAGCCACCGTCTAGGGGCTTTTCGTGGATGGGAAGCAGCTCGACCGCGGTCACACCCAGGTCCGCCAGATACGACGCCCCTTCCCCGAGTCCTCGGTAGGTACCGAAGTGTTCGACGCCGAACTGATTCGACGCGGCGTTCATGGTGATGCCCTTGAGGTGGACCTCGTACACGATCAGATCGTTCCAGTCGTGCCCGTCATGGTTGTCGCTCTGCCGTGCGGTTTGCCAGGCGTCATCCGACCACTCGTAGGTGCTCTCGACGATGACACCCTTGGAGGCCGCGCCGTAGGTGGACTGGTCTCGGAAGGGACCGCTGGCAGCCGACCCCCGTCCCCAGTCGTGGTCCCGGTGAACCACCTGGGCGTAGGGGTCGATCAGCAGCTTGTTTGGGTTGAAGCGGTTGCCCGCCTCGTCGACGTCTGCCTTGAAGCCGATGACCGAGCCTGGGTAGAAGTCTTCTTCGTGTGTCCAGTTCGGTCCCCAGGCGATGTAGCCATAGTGCTGACCGGCACCGACGCCCTCGACATACAGGTTCCACACGTCGCCGTACCGGGTCAGGGGAAACTGTTGGGTCGGTCGATCCGACTCGGGGTCGTCGAACAACAGCAACTCGATGCGCTCTGCGCGGGCCGAGTACAGACCGAAGTTGACCCCTTGCTCGTACAAGGTCGGACCGAGATGCTTCAGCTCGCCAATGTCTTCCCAGTTCAGCTCATCGGCCTTGTCTTGGGTGTGGTACAGCCGGGTGTAGTCCTCGTTGGCGCAGCCAGAAAGGACCAGAATAGCGGGGAAGAAGCTTGTGAACACGGGTCGTCTCCCAGGCTTATTCAAGCACGAGCACGCGGGATCCGCGCGCAGGTACGTCGATGGTGATGCTGTCGCCCGAGGCCACGAAGAGCTGATCGGTCAAGATATCTCGAAAGGTGCCATCCGCCGGAAGGCCCGCAAAGGTCAGGCTGTTGGTCAATTGACGGTCGGTCTCCGAGCGATTCAGAACCGTCAGGACCTGGTCCGTGT
>CALKDV010000183.1 GCA_938084085.1 uncultured Nannocystaceae bacterium | reverse complement strand
ACCTCGGCGACGACCTGTTGAACGATCTGTGGGAGACGCTCGTCCATCGACTCATCGCCGAGCCTCCCTCCGTGGCCCGTGAGGGGGGCGTGATCGCGGATGGAGCAGATGGTTTCCTTGACGAGCAACGAACACTCGCCGCCGGCGCGCGGGCTGTCCTCGCGGAGATCGAGGCCCGCGAGCGGGCTGCCACGGAGATCCCGACCCTCAAAATCCAGCACAACAGGGTATTTGGGTACTATATCGAGGTCTCCAAGACACACCTGGCGCGGGTACCCAGTGACTATGTTCGCAAGCAAACCCTCGCGAACGCGGAGCGCTACGTGACGCCAGAGCTCGCCGGGCTCGAAGAGAAGATCTTGGCGGCCCAAGGGGCGGCGCTCGCCAGGGAACTCGAGCTGTTTCAAGAACTGCGGGACATTATCTCCGAGGCTGCGCATCGCCTGCTTGACGTGGCAGAGCGCGTCGCGACGGTGGACGTGCTTTGCGCCATGGCGCAGGTGGCTCACGAGTGTAATTTCGTCCGGCCTGAGGTTGTGGACGCCCCCGTGCTGGACGTGGAGGAGAGCCGGCACCCTGTGGTCGAGCAGATGCTGCCCGCAGGTCGATTTGTTCCCAATGACCTCCGACTTCGGGCCCAAGGCAGCGGCGCGGAGCCGCGGCTGATGCTGGTGACGGGTCCAAACATGGGGGGCAAGAGCACTGTGATGCGTCAGGCGGCCTTGATGGTGTTGCTCGCGCACACGGGCTCGTTTGTGCCGGCGAAGCGCGCTCGAATCGGTCTCGTGGATCGCATCTTCACGCGGGTGGGCGCGGCCGATGACCTCGGCCGAGGAGAGAGCACCTTCATGGTAGAGATGCGCGAGACGGCGCAGATTCTCACGCAAGCCACTGTCCGCTCGATGGTCGTTCTCGATGAGATCGGCAGGGGGACGGCGACCTATGACGGACTGTCGTTGGCCTGGGCCATCACAGAATTTTTGCACGACCAGATCGGATGTCGAGCCCTCTTCGCCACCCATTACCACGAGCTTTGTGGCTTGAGCGCACGGCTGGCCGGGGTGAAGAACGCACACGTGACCGTCCACGAGCAGCGAGGTCGGGTCGTGTTCTTGCACCGACTGGAGGATGGAGCCGCGGGCCGAAGCTATGGGATCCACGTCGGGAAACTCGCGGGGCTTCCCCGCCAGGTGCTGCGGAGGGCGGGCAAGATTTTAGGGAGATTGGAGCAACAAGAGCGTGTGGGGCTGTCGCCGCAGCTCGACCTGTTCGCGTCCAAGGCGCCGCTGGAGGAGACGTCGCCCGCCGCGAGCGATCTCTCCGGAGTGCGGGCGGCGGAGGCGGTGGAACTGCTTCGCGCCATGGACCCCGATGAACTGTCACCGCGGCAGGCGCACGCGCGCCTGTGCGACCTGGTGGCCCTGCTGTCCGAGGATCCGAACACCGACGCCAACGAGCCAGAGGACTCGAAGGAAGGGCCTCAACTCCGGTAGTCTCTCCCCATGGCCACGTCGAAGAAACCGCGCGCGAAGGCGAGCAAGAGTCCACGGTCCACCGGCAAGCGACAGTGCTGGCTCATGAAATCTGAGCCTGATGTCTACGGCATCGACACCCTTGAACGAGAGGGGCGCACGGGCTGGGATGGCATCCGGAACTATCAGGCTCGCAATTTCATGCGCGACGAGATGCGCGTGGGTGATGAGGTCTTGTTTTATCACTCGAACGCGAAACCCCCTGGGGTCGCGGGCTTGGCCCGGGTGTCCAAGCTCGGCGTCGTCGACCACACGCAGTTTGATTCCAAGAGTAAGTACTTTGATCCAAAGTCGGATCCCGACAACCCTCGGTGGGTCATGGTGGAGGTGGAGTTCGTCGAGCGCTTTGAGGAGGAACTCTCGCTGGAGTGGTTAAAGTCGCAGACCTCACTCAACGAGATGCTGGTCGTGCAACGAGGGCAGCGGCTGTCCATTCAACCCGTGAAGCCGCGCCACTTTGACCTCGTGGTGAGAGCCGGTCGACGGGCCTCGTCGTGAGGGACGCCCCCGAATGGGGCGTGGAGTTGGAGGTTGGCGGGACCCGTGGATGTCGTGAGGCGCTCGCGTGCATCTCGCGAGAATCGGCGAATAAAACGGTCACACGACATTTCCACGCCGATCGAGTCCGGCTGCGTCGCCGTGTGTTACGTTCCCACCGCGAGAATGCCCATGCGACACACACGTACCGGAATGCAACGTTTAATCCTCGGACTGTTCGTCATCTCAGGGTGCCGGGCGAGCTATGTGGCGGAGGCGCCCGAGCTCGAAGGCGAAGACGAACTTGTCGGCGTTCGCGGCCAGGTCGATGAAGAGATCGACCCCGAGGCTGCGCTCGATGAGAAATTTGGCGCGCGCGGCGAACTGCCACCTCGGCCGACCGTAAAAGAGGTCTGCAAGGGGAAGGGGAGCTCTCGCGCCTGTACCAAAAAGGATCCGAAACCTGAGGTGACGGCGGCCTACGGCGCGCGAAGATTCCTGGAGGGAATGCGATGGGGCATGTCCCGCGACGAGGTGCTCGAGGCCCTCAAGCGCGAGGTGGAGGAGGAGTACCAAGAGCGCCAAAAATCGACGCGGGATCCTGTGGTCCAAGATAAGAACCGCAACTGGAAACGTGAAGAACTCGACAAGCTGAGCTTGAACCTGGTGGCGTTTGACACGCGCACCCAGCACAAGTGGGGGGTCAGCTTGATCCAATTCGAGTACGCGGACGACGCGGGCGAGACAATGCTGTGGCTGCGTTCGAACAGCAATCTTAAGAAGTTCTACTTCTTTGAAGGTGACAAGCTCTGGAAGGTCATCTACGCGTACGGCATGGACTCCTGGCCTAAAGAAGATCACAAACAGGTCAAAGAGGATCATTTCATGAAGTGGTTTGGCTATTCTCCCGAAGATCGGGTGAAGCAAGACCCGGAGACCTTGGCGCCGGTCGTTCGCTTCGCGGAGTGGAAGTCCATGGACAACGACATCGTCCGCGCATTCGACCTGACGGCTGTACACGGGGTGCACGTCGTCGCCTTGATCTCCGGGGACGCCGAGGCTCGAATTGGAGAGCGGCTCCCCCACGTAGTGGCAGACGGTGACTTCTCGGATGCGGTCAATGATGTGCTCGGTGGACCCGCGGTGTGTTACGACGCCGACGGCAATTTCATCGAGGACGCACAAAAGTGCGCCGCGCTCGAACTTGAAGAGTAGGTCGCGGAGGCGTTAACCGCCTAGGGGCTCAGCGAGCCGATCCACGGTTGCATGGGGTCCGGCAGGTCTTGACGCGCGCTTCCGACGAGCTGGATCTGATTGTTCGCGGTGACGGCGACGCCGCGGGCTTCGCTGGTGCCAGTGGCGAAGGTCATGCCCGCGCCCGTCCGGACCCACATGACCGCGCCGTCGGTGTCGTGCTTGCGCGCGTGCATGGTCGGGCACGCGACGTAGACAGGGGTGCAGACCGAGCCGACGAGGACGATCTTGCCCTGAGGATCGATGGCCAAGTCGTGGATGCGGTCGTTGTTGCCGCCGCCATCAACCACCTCAATCCAGATATTCACGCCGTCGGTGTCGAGGGTGGCGAGGACGATGTCGGTGTCGCCGGGGGTCAACTCCACGGTTCCGGCGACCACGAGCTCTCCCTCGCTGTTGAGGCCGATAGAGGTGAGCACGTCGTGGGCGCCGAGATGGTCGTGCTGCCAGGTCCACAGCAGCGCTCCTTCATCGTCGAAGGCAGAGACCAGGAGATCAGCGCCGCTGTCGGCGGTGCCGACGCTCCCGACGGCGTAGACATTGCCGGCGGGCCCAACGAGGAGGTCGTGGTAGACGTCCTCGGCGAAGCCGCTGTCCTCAATGACGGTCCACTGCGTATTGCCCAGGGCGTCGACCCGTGAGAGCCAGCGCTCGGTGGCGGTCAGGACTGGGGAGGTGCGGACGCCGGCCGCGAAGGCGCCGGTGTTGGCAGTGGAGGCCACCGCGCGCACCTCCGCCGGCGCGAGGAGGGCGTCCGAGGGGAAGGCCGTCCACAACACTTGGCCGTCGGGGGCGACGCGCGAGAGCCATGGGTGATCCACGAGGGAGGCGTCGCGCACCCGGCCGCCGACATAGGTCGAGAGGTCCTCCGCGAGCGCGCTCGCCACGGCGTACTCGTCGTTGAGCGAGACATCCAAGGGCTCGGAGGTGGTCGACGACCAGCTCGATTCGGCGCGGACGATCAGGCCGGTCACCTGGGCGTCTACCATGGTCCCAACGGCGATTCGCTCCCCGGTGCTC
>CALKDV010000182.1 GCA_938084085.1 uncultured Nannocystaceae bacterium | reverse complement strand
TCATCAACTCTGCGGCTCGCGCTTTGGACGACGAGAGATCGACCGCGGTCACCTGAATCGGCTGTCCGGTCGCCGGAGGGACCCCCTTGGAGATGAGCCTCAACGTCCCCACGGTCGCGCTGTAGCCGAGGATGACGCGCTCAATTCGGTCCGCTGTCCGCCTGTGACGTCGCGCGGCGCCGTCTTTATAAAAGAAAACCGGCGCCGGGAACCCCTCACGGAACCGCTCTCCGTAGGACCGAGGGATGTCGAGGGCCGCGGGAAACTCCCCCTCGCGCACCGCGTCCGCGAGCACGTCTCGCTCCATCGCCTCGACCTCAACGTCATGGGCCAGCAGCTCCTCCACCAACCCTGGGGCGTTCGCCTCCCCCGCGATCGCGACGCGCATCGCGGGGGGGTTTTCGATCTCATCCACGGCGATCTGGAACATGAAAATCAGCAGCAGCGGCGTCAACAACGGAAAGATGAGCGCGGAGAGGACCGAGCGGCGGTCTCTGATCGCGTCACGAAGTTCTTTTCTAAAGACCACAAGCACTTGATTCATCGGGCCTCCTCCGGGGTCGTCGAGAGACTCACGAAGGCGTCCTCAAGGGAGCTCGTTCCGGTCTGTGAGAGCAACTCCTCCTCCGTCCCACGCGCGACCACCTCGCCGTCGGAGATGATAACGATGACATCACAGAGCGCAGAGACCTCTTGCATGATATGCGACGAGAACACCACACATCGCCCCTCGTCTCGCAACCGTCGGATCAAGGCCCGCATCGCCCGAGTGCTCATCACGTCGAGACCGTTCGTCGGCTCGTCGAGCAGCACGTTCCGTGGCTCGTGGATGATCGCGCGCGAGATCGCGATTTTCGCCCGCTCCCCCTGGGAGAACCCCTCGACGCGACGGTCGAGCAAAGCCGACATGCTCAGTTCCTCCGCCATGGGCTTAAGCCGTCGGTCGACCTCCTTCCGAGAGAGTCCCCGGAGGTTGCCAAAATACGCCACGTTCTCTCGCCCAGTCAGTCGGGGGTACAACCCCCGAGAGTCGGGGAGCATGCCAAGCTGCATCCGCGCCCGCGTCTTGTCGCGGGCGACGTCGACGTCATCCACCAGGGCCTCGCCACGATCGGGGACGATCAGTCCACAGATCATCCGCAAAGTGGTCGTTTTGCCGGCACCGTTCGATCCCAGCAGACCCGTAATTTGACCATCTCGCGCCTCGAAGCTCACGTCCGACACGGCGTTCACCCCCTTGAAAGATCGCGAGAGATTGCGAACACGCAGCATCAGTGTGCCGGCCCCTTCGCGTCGACGAAGAACGGGGGCCGCCGCAGTCCTGCGAGACACTCCTTGGACTCGTCCGAGACCTCGCGGGTCTCAATAAACTCCGCCGCAATTTGCGTGACACAGGGATTGCTCAACGTCCCGTGACCGCTGCCTTCAACGACGAGGTGGGTGGACGCGTCCAGCGTTCTCGCCGCCTCTTCTGCCCAGCGCGCCGGTGTGACCGGATCCAACGCCCCCGAGAGGAGCAAGGTGGGCGTCGAGACCTCCACCGCCGCGGTCGCCGACGCAGGCACCGCCTCCACGGGCCACCGGTCGCACCCCGAGGCGAACAAGTCGTACATCGACGATTTAAGGAAGGTCTGGTTCCAGCGCTCCTCGTACGCCGCGGGATCGATGCGCGGGAGGTCCTCCGCGCACAGCACCGACAACATCAGCCCCAGATCCATCATCGGCTCCGGAGGGTCGCCGAGCGCGACCAAGGCGTTGAGGAAGGGGACAAAATCCCCCTCAGCGGCCGCCGCGATGATCATGGGGAGGAGCGCGGACAACCCCGGGGAGTAGAGCAGACCCCGGACACCACTCGCGAAGACGGTCTCGGTCAACGGCACCTCAATCGCCTCCCCCGTGCGCGGATGCACGAAGATCACGGGCGCTTGCTGCTGGCCATTTTGGCGGAGAGCCTCGCTGAACAAAGACCGCAAATCGGGGAACTGCGCGGCGCATCCAGGCGCGTCGCGGCAGTCATCAAACAGCCTATCGAGCGCCGCTTGCCCGTCCTCCGCGAAGCTGCTCGGGAGCGCCATCGTGGGCGGGGCGACACCGTCGAGCACCATGGTCCGCACGTGGGGCTCGTACAACCGCGCGTAGACGAGCGCGAGGCGTGTCCCGTAGGAGCCGCCAAGCAAGTTGAGCTGCGGAGCCCCCATTGCCTCGCGAAGCGCCTCCAGATCGCCAGCGGCCGCCTCCGTCGTGAAATTCTTGGGATCGTGGGGCCACGACTTCGCGCAGGCCTCGAGCCCATCCATGTCGAACTCCACCTTGGTCTGCGCACCAAAGTCATCGTCAAGGTCGCACGCCAAGGCCGACGAGCGGCCAGTGCCTCGCTGATCCACGATCACGAGGTCGCGTGAGGGCAACGCGCGCCTCAAGCTTTCCGCGAAACCTGGGTAGGTTAAGGAACCAGACTGACCAGGGCCGCCGGCGAGCAGCACGACGGGGTCCGGCTCTCGAGCATTCCCGTCGGAGGCGATCTTCATAACAAAAAGAGACACTGTCCCGCCTTCAGGACCCTCGGGAACTTCGAAGTCAACGCACGCGGCCTCTGTGGTCAAGCCAGGGGCGACGCATGGACGCCACGCGAGCGTTGTGGACGCCTCGAGGGTCTCACCGTCACCCGCCGCACCCGACGCCCCTCCCCGGCCTCCTTGCCCACAAGCCCCGTTCAAGAGCAGCACGCCGAGGGACGCGGCCGTCGCCGTGCGTCGCGCCTGGATCCACACCGCGCGGTGACGCTTCGATGTCCTCATCAGCATGCGTAAGTCTTCCACACGGGATCCCGCCCGTGCAACCGATGTTTCGAGAGTTTCGCGCACCTCACCGACCAGGTTACTGCGACCAGGGGGTGGCTATTCCCGACCGAGATGACACCTTCCTCACCATATAAATCTTGGCGAACGCTGGAGTCGCTGGCCGGGGTCCTCCATACTCCTCACTGCACCGATGAAAGATCGAAGGCTCACAGAGGACGCGAAGAAGGCACTTGTGGCCGCGGTGAAGGCGGTAGAAGCGAAGAGCTCCGCGGAGGTGGTCATCGCCGTTCGCAAACGAGCCTCCTCCTATGCGGGCGTACACCTGCTCCGGAGCGTGGTGCTTATGTACGGGGTGTTGCTCTATCAACTCTACGCGCCCCAAGAGTTCGCGCTGCATTGGATCGTGCTGAACCCGCTGCTCGTCATGGCGGGGTGGTTTTTACTCCTGCGCGTCTCTCCTCCTCTCACCCGCGCGTCGGTGCCCGCGAAGCTGCGACGCGAGGCGACCCAAGCCGCCGCGCGTGGGCTCTTCTTCGATCGAGGGGTCCGCCTCACGTCGGAGCGAATCGGCGTGCTGATCGTGTTCTACCAACTCGAGCGGGTCCTGGAGGTGGTGGTGGATCAAGGGATCGTCGACAATATTCCCGCCGGGGAGCTCCGTTCCACGCTCGACGCCATTCGACTCCCTTACGATACCGATCTCGGATTCTTGGCGACCGCCGCCGCCATCGAGCGAGCCGCGGATGTGTTCGCGACCCATCTGCCGGTCCGTGACGACGACGTCAACGAGCTCAGCGACGAGGTGGATCATGATTGACGCAGCGCCCCAGCGCAGAGCACTTCGCATTTCGACGCCGTGGGTGCTCGCGGGGGTCACAGTGCTCGCGGCCGTGGCACCCCTCATGTTCGCCGACGAGGCGTGGGCGCGACCCGGCGGGGGACAATCCTACAGCGGGCGGTCCTCAGGGTCATTCGGCGGGAGCGGAGGCAGCAGCGGGGGCGGCGACTCTTTCTTGATCTACCTTTTATTTCGGCTGATCTTCTCCCATCCGGTCATCGGGATCCCTCTGGCGATCGTGGTGATTTATTGCGCGTACGCCAGCAAGAAAAACCAGCTTTCTGATTGGGGTGCTGGTGGTCAATCCCGCGAGCATCCCAGCCACGGATTCGATTTGCGCCCTGCACCGCCGGGACCTGACCGCGCGGCCACGATCGCATCGGTGCGAGCCTTAGACCCCGACTTCAGCGAGATCGTCACTCGGGACTTCGTTT
>CALKDV010000181.1 GCA_938084085.1 uncultured Nannocystaceae bacterium | reverse complement strand
ACTCGGCGAGGTTGTCGAGTCTCGGCTGCGCGGGCGCGACCCCGTGGTGTTTGTGGATTTTGAAGACGATGCCAAGTACGGCGAAGCGGTCGAAGTGCTTGGAATCGCAAAGAAGGCCGGCGCTGAGGTGCTCGGTATCATGAAAAAAAAGGACCGCCCGGTCCCCGACAGCCTCATCGGCCTCTAACGAGAGCGCCCAACCAAACTTTCTGTTCAAGCCCGTATTTTTGAAGGAACACTCGCATGCGAGACAGCAAACGAACTCAATCTGGACTCAAGCCTCAATCCACCCGACGACGCCTCGGCTTCCTGGCCCTGGCCGCGGTCTCTGGCGTCGCCGCTTCGGTGACAGGCTGCATCTCCGATCCCGACTGCGGCATCTGTGATCCCGACAATCTCGTCCTCGAGATCATGTCGGGTCCGAATTACCAAGGGGATCAAATCTGGATCTTGAGCCCCGACTGCGAAGGACCCGAGTGTCCGACAGAGAAGCTGACCACGGCCGACTACTTCGTCAACCAGGTGAGCACCTGTGAGGAGAGCGAGGCCGCCAACCGCGACAGCGTGAGCCGGACCCCAGAGGAGTACTGCAAGGTCGCGCCCATCGTGGTGCTCGGGGGCGAGTACCAGCTGGAGTTTATCTTCAATAACCTCCTCGATCCCGAGTCCATCGAGCTTGTTCGTAAGCAGATTGATGACCCGCAGCGACTCGAGGTGTACGACTGGAAGAACCGCCTCGCCAACATTGAGGGGCCCATCAGCCGTTTTAACGGTGACTACGTCAAGGGCGCGAGCGGTGAGGGTTTTGTGCAGCGCGCCGTGAATCTGTCGTGCATCGAGAACATCTCGGCCGCAGGAATCCTCGGCAACACGCCGTACCACGAGAAGCTCGCCGAGGACCCGTTCTTGTGTGACACCGTCGATGTCGCTGCCAATGGGACTCCCACGCCTCGGAAGCTTCAATCCGGGGAGATGCCGTCATTCACGGGACTCACGAGCAACCTCGGCTTCGACTGCGAAAATCCAGTGACCGAGGGTGCAGAGGACAACTGCTGCACCGCGACCGATCACATTTTGTCGATCTCGGTGGCGAAATACGGGGTCAGCGAGGAAGGCAACGCGGACACGCTGTTGACCTCAGCCAACGCGCTCCAGTGTGATCCTGCGGGGGACGTCTATCAGCAATGTCGAGACTTCGTGCCCTATGTCGATCGCAGCGGCGATTCAACATCCTACGACTACGACTTCGACGGTGATGGGGTCATCTCCGCGGAGGAGCGAGATCAGCAAGTGCCTCGGTACGACCGACTGCGTTCGTTGCACCCGGATGACCGTCCAAAAGACGGGAACGGCAACCCGCTTTGGGAGCAGCGGAATATCGGGTGCGCGCAAGACAGCGACTGCGAAGAGGGGGCGGCGTGTGTCGGCTTTGATTCGAATGGCCTCGCGTGCGCGGGCGGTACGGACTGTGCAGACCTTCGATGTACCCAAGAATGGTTCGTGGAGTGCGACGACGACACCAACACGACAGGGACTCAGGGCTACTGCCGCGACAAGCGCTACAAGGACCGCAGCGCGGGCGCCTGTTTCGAATCGAATGTGCCGTTCACGGTGTTCGATGAGGAAGGCAACCCGAGCAACAAACCGGCCGGGACCCGGCTGTCCGCGTGCGACACCGACCGCAACGGCGTGTTGACGGCGGAGGAGTGCTGCTTGCCCGAGCTTGGCGGGGGGGCGAACTGCGACCCCATCTACGACCAGCTCGCTGCGCTGACCCCACGACCTATCTACGATCGTGATTTCACCCTCCCTGCAGAGGCGCGTTGCTACTGTGGGCCAGGTCAAAATGACTCCTGCTCCGCGGATGTGGAGAAGTTCTGTGCCGCACCGTATGGCACGGGCAACGTCCCAGCCAACACGTACATTCAGCGCCCGGTGAGCCGGGTCGGCGGGGTCATCTACGACCCGGCGGTGAAGGGCCTCGCCTACCGGCCCGCGGATCTGGGAAACTACAGCCGCGCGCGTGTTGAGGCGCTCGCGGACAACATCACGCCAGTGTTGATCGGTGACACGGGGGTGATCGACGGATGGCAGATGTCGGAGTCGGGCCGCGGCGCTGTGGAGCGTCCTGTGGACTACGACGCAGCCCTTTGTTCCGGGGCAGAATATCGCATGGTGTTTGAGACCCGCGAGGGAGAGCAAGTGCTCAAGGACAAGGTGGGCAACTCGCTACGCTTCAAGAACACGTACGTGTTCGAGACGCCCCAGTTCCACGTGGATATCACGAACCGCAAGCCGCTCAACAACCTGACGATTGGGCCTTGTACCGACTTCGATCTCGGCTTCTCAAACAAGTACGACCTTGATCCGGAGAACCTGCGCAAGCTGCAGCTTTGGAACATCGAGTACACGCCGGGCGACGATCCTCGCTGCACCGACTCGGGAGACATCTCGGAGAGCAACTCGAGCTGCTTTAGCTTCGTGGAGCGGGTGGCGGGTGGTCTGGACTGCACGGTGGACGACGTGGCGGCTGTGGAGGGCGGCACCGCCGTGCCTTGCTTGAAGATCAGCAGCTACTTTGCGCGCGAGGGCCTCTTGAACTTCAAGGTCGACGACGCCATCTTCGGACCCCGGCTGTTCCCGGAGTCCTCCGGGGGCTCTGGGTGGTACCGCTTGGTCGTGCCTGGGCTTCACGAGTACGCGGCGGACGGCGTGCCGCTCCAAGAGACGGGCTGGGACAGCTTGGATGACCTGTGGTCGGACAGCTCGCTCTCGGATGCGGAGAAGCAGGACATCTATCGCTCGGCGTTCCAGGACTCTTGCGGGATGCCCCTGGTGACCGCGGGGCTCCGCGACGCGGAGGCGCGACCAGACTTCTGGTACGACATCCAAATCGACAACGCGGCGTGCAAAGACGACGATGACTTTGACGGGATCGAGTCGAGCTGCGACAACGCGTCGAGTTACTTCAACCCCGATCAAAACGACGCCGACCTCGACGGGTTCGGCGACGTGGAGGACAAGTGTGCGGTCACGGCTACCCCGCAAAACACGGGAGACGCCGACAAGGACTCCATCGGCGACGACTGCGATACTTGCTCTCGTCAGCCCAACAACTACAACACGTTGGAGGGGGCTGAGGACGTCATCAACGCGACGCCGTACATGCGGATCCGTAACGTGCCTCTCCAACAAGACTCGGATGAAGACGGCATCGGTGACGCATGTGACAACTGCCCGACCGTGCCAAACTGCGAGTCATTTGGACCCGTCGCAGACGGGCTGACCCCTTGGGTCGTCAACACGCCCATCAACAGTCAAGACGCGGACCTTTGTCAGGTCGACAAAGAAGACTCCATGGGCACGATTGGTGGCAACTGGGTTGGAGATGTCTGTGACGGTCAGCAACCGAACGCGGCCGCGGCCGGGGTCATCGGCATGGGTCCCGATGACGACTTCGACCAAGACGGCATCGCCAACGCGAGCGACTACTGTCCGCGGTTCCCGTACACGCCCATCGCGTGCACGGCGGACACGGATTGTTCTGGCGGGACCACCAGCCTCTGCGTGAACGGGTTTTGCGACAATCACTTCGACAGCGACAACGACCAGGTTGGCAATATCTGCGACAACTGTCCGCAGACACCCAACCCCGACCAAAACGGCATCGGAGGCCCCTCGGAGGGCGATCCGGACAGCGACTTCGTCGGTAATGAGTGCGAACCCCAGCGCTCCTCCAACAGCCAGAACCCGCGCCCGTACTCCTTCCGTGAGGTGTCCGCGTTCGGTCGCTGCTGTTCCCTCACCTACATTGGTGACGGTGAGTACATTGACGACTCGGCGGATGAGTACGGCAACGGCACCGGCTTCGTGTGCATCAGTCCTGAGCGAGGGGGGGTCGTCAACGGCATCATGTGCAGCCCCGACGGCGTGCCCGTGAAGCAGGCCTGTGACAATCCACCGGCACCGGGGACCATCCCCGTACCGGACGGCACCACCTGCGTCTCGGTACCCAGCGAGCTCACCGACCCGAACTCCGGTCGTCCTGGAGTCGTGTTGCTCCCGGCAGGGTGTGATGCGGCGTTGGCAGCGGCTGGAATCAGCGCGGAGGAGAATGTGCGCCTCTCACTCGACGATGTGGGCGGCGACGCCGCAGAGTTGTGGTCCAAGATGTGCTTCGATCCCCAATGGGACCAGGACTTCGACGGCGTGCTCGACTTCATCACGGGGAGCACCGACCTTTGTCCCTTCTTCTTCGATCCGGACAATCAGCCCTATATCAGCCCTGACACCGGTGCCATCGACCTGAACACGGGCGCGAAGTGTCCCCCAGCGTTCATTGACGACACCCTGCGCTGCCAAGCGCAAGTCATCAGCGGCGGGGGCGAAGACGGCGGCGGCGACACCACGGGCGGCTAGACCGCAGCGCATCAGAGCGCCGCGAAAGGGTGGGGAGGGCGAAGGCCGGCCCCGCCCTTTCTCGTGGTAGCGACCTTCGCGGCCAGCGCGAACAAGCTGGGGTAAACTTGCGCGTGGACTCGTCTCTCACATGCAGCAGCGCCTCGGTGGCGGCGCACGAGCCCTTGTGGGGGACCGCCAACAAGACTGCGCGGCGGTGGCTTCTCGTGGAGCACCACGGGCGGTGGGGGGCGAAGGTCCCGCGGGACACGGAGGGGCTTTCGGCGGCGGTTCAAGCCCTGCTCACCGAGGCGGAGGAGGTCATGGGGGCAGGTACGCGGGTTCAGTTCATTCGCCGACCCATGGATTCTTCATCGAAGATGCGGCGTGTCTTCTTGGTGGAGCCCGC
>CALKDV010000180.1 GCA_938084085.1 uncultured Nannocystaceae bacterium | reverse complement strand
AAAACCCGGGCGCCAAGAAATCAAAAATCGCCCAGAGGTCGATGATGTGATTCTCCACGGGTGTCCCTGTGAGCGCGAGCCGATGGTCGGTCTTGAGCTTGCGGGCGCTCTTGGCGGTGCCGGTGTTCCAGTTCTTGATGTACTGGGCCTCGTCGAGCAGGCCGTAGCGGAAGCGGATTTTGGACAGGTCGTCGATGTCTCGACGCAAGATGGTGTAGCTGGTCACCACCACGTCCACTTGCTTGATCAGGCGGGCGTGCTCGCCTCGTTCGGGACCGTGCCACACGAGCACCGTCATCGACGGCGCCCACTTTTTGATCTCCTGGTACCAGACCGACAGCACGGAGGTCGGACAGACGATGAGGCTCGGCATTGGACCCTCCGCCTCCTTGGCCTTGGTGAGCAAGGCGATGGCTTGGACGGTCTTCCCGAGCCCCATGTCGTCGGCCAAAATGCCGGTCATTTGGTTCTCATGGAGCTGCCAAAGCCACGCGAAGCCGGACTTTTGGTAGTCGCGAAGCTTCGCGTTGAGCGCCTTGGCCTTGCGGGGCGCCTTGCTCGCGCGCTCGCCCACCATATTGTCCATGAGCTTCTTGACGTCCTTGGCCACCGCGGCGTCGGGGACCGCAGAGAGCAGCTTGGAAAGGGCGCCGAGCTCGAGGGTGTTGAGCTCTGCGTGGCCGTCTTTGTCAAATTGGATCGCGCCGGCGGCGTCGGCGATGGGCTTTAGAATCTTTGGATCGAGCTTCACCACGCTGCCGTCCGACAAGGTGATCCAGCGACGCCCGTCGTGCATCCATCGCAGCAGGTCATGGAACGAGAGCAGGTCCTCGTCGCCCTCCACGGAGACGATGGCCTCCACGTCGAGGACCGAACCGCCGGGGTTCTTCACGGAGACCCGTGAGGTCGGGGACTTGGAGCGAACCTTGGGCAGGCTCGGGATGCGTTTGCTCCACGACTCGGGCAGCAAAGGAATGCCGGCCACCATGAATTCGATGGCGTCGTCCCCGCGCGCCGAGAACGCCCCCTCGGCACTGTTCCAGCGCAGCTTGAGTTCGGTGAGGACCTTGCGGGCGGTGGCCTCGGTGTCGAGGTCCCGATAAAACGCGATGGTCTCCTTGCCGTGCGTAAAGGTGTATCGCGCGGATTCTGGATCGTCGCCAGCGATGGGTAACGAGACGTTGCCGTAGCGGGCCGAGAGCTCCACGTTGAGGCGCTCGCCTTCGCCAGAGATCGTCGCGAGGATCTCCTCGACTTCGCGGGCGTCCGAGGCGAGGGCGAACAGGTCGTGTCGTGGAACTCCGACGGCTTCAAGCTGCGCGGTGAGCTTGTCCATATCGTCGGCGTCGACGCGGGTGTCCATGAGGATCCGTGGCTTCTTCGCCACCGCGGACAGCACCCACGGTGGGGTGTCGTGAACCATGAATGCTTCGCCGCTCTCAGGCCAAAGAAACCAGGTCGGCGCGCCGGGGATGACAATGCCGCTGTCTACCTCGAAGCTGCGGCGAGCCTCGGTGTCCTCCAAAAAGGCGTGGAGTTCCACCGCGTGGCCGTCGGCCTCGGCCTCCACGCGCAGCACCAGCGCGTTGTTGGAGAACCGCAGACGTCCGGCGCCCTTCAAGGAGATGGAGGCCTCTCGGGCGGCGTAGAGCAGGCCCGCGAGGGCCGCGGGCTCGAGCACCAGCGCGCCCGTGTCCTCATCCTCGTCGATCGCCTGATCGAGGTAGCTTTGGATGAGCGCCTCCACCGGGGAGAGGGTCGCGCCGCGGCGACGTTTGCCGCCTGTGGCGGCGCTGCCGGTGTCGAAGCTCTTGATGTACCAGCGGTCGCGCCGCTGATCGAGCTGATAGCGGCGGCCTTGGGCGGCGCCAGACATGCTCTCTGTGACCCAGGGGTTGTTCGTGGTGGAGAACTCTTCTCCATCCTCGGCTTGCTGGCGAACAGTCAAGGCGAGCGCGACCGCGTGCTGACAAAACTTCTCCCAGCCGTCCATAAAGGTCGGGCACGAGCAGTGCGCGTGGAGTTTCTGGCCGCGAGAGGCGAGCTCGATGCGGGTCTGGTGATCGGACTCAGAGTCCCCTTTGACCTTGCCCTTGATCTCCGAATCTCCGAGCACGAGGTCGTGGACGCGCTTGTTTTTCTTGAACAGCGCTTGGCCGGCGAGGAACGCCTTGGGGGTGGCGGTACGCGTGAGGGCGTCCGTTTGCAGGAGTGGTAGAAATGGATCGAGTTGACTCAAGGGGACCTCAATAGGGTGAGGGCTCATACGCGGTGGCGGGTTCGCCGTTGACAGTGGAGGGAAGTCCGCGTCCGGCGGAGTCCTACTCATCACGCTAACTAGCGAGGTCGAGTGCAACGCAACCGGAGGCGCTCGTCTCTCGCGACCCCTGCATAACACGGCGACCGTGGCGGGGTCTAGCCAGCCCTCAAGAGCGATTGATGGCCGATATGGGGCATATTTGGCGATCTTGGGGACGGGCCGCCGTGGGCTCAGCGGTGGAAGGGGCCAGGAGGGGGGCGGGGGCGGGTGGGATGTGGGGTTGTGGCGAGGGGCGCCGTGCGGGCACCATCACGCCATGCGCGGACCCGACGGACTCAACGCCCATGACCCCGGCGTACGTTTGCTCGCCAAGGTGGCGCGCGCGCGATGGGCCGATCGACTCGAGGCCGGGGGCGGCGTCTTGCTCGCGCATTGTGGAGAGGTCGAGGGCGTGGGAGTTGGGGCGACGCGGTGGATCTTGGATGTCCGCGAGCGGGAGGGCGCGGTGCATCGCTGCGTCGACACGGGGCGGCAGGTGGAGGCCCTCGTCGCCGATGGAGGACCCTTTAACCTCGCGTTGACCTGGCCGCGCGCCCACCTCGGCCTTGATTTTAGCCAGTGGAGCCTCGCCGCAGCGGCGCTCGGGCTCGCGGAAGATGGCTGGCTCTTGTGTTCGGCGCGCAAGCAAAAGGGTGGCAAGCGGCTCGCGGCATTTATGGAATCTATTTTCGGGCGTGTGGAGGTGCTCGCGCGTGGGAGCGGCTACCAAGTGTACGGCGCGTCGCGGGGCGAGGGGTTCGACGCGGCCGCGGCCCGAGAGGCCTGCGCCGTTCGCTACCAGTGGCCGCTGCCCGAGGACAGCCGCCCTGACATGGCGAGCGGACCTGGGGTGTTTTCCAGGCGCGCCCTCGACGATGGGACGCGGGTGTTGCTCGTCCACCTTGAGGCCCACGCGCAGCGTTTCGGCCATTGCACCCACGTGGTGGACTTGTGCGCCGGGGCGGGTCCCCTCGCCGTGGGCGCGGCGCACCGGCTCCCCGAGGCGCAGGTGTTGGCGGTGGACTCCAATTTGCTCGCGGTGCACGACATGCGCGACAACATCGCGCGCCACGGCTTGGACGGGCGGGTACACGCGCGGCTCTACGACGGCATGCCGCCTGCGGGGGTGTCGGAGGGGGCGGGCTTCGAGGGGAAGGTGGGGCTGGTGCTGATGAACCCGCCGACCCACGCGCCGCGCGAAGCGTTGACGACGTTGGTGGCGCCGCTGCGCGACTATCTGCGCCCAGGAGGGGTGGTGTGCGCCGTGGTGAATCGCGCCGGCACCATGCGGGGAGTGTTCCAATCGATGGGGGCCGAAGGCGACGCCTACGACTACCCTGGCTACACGGTGCTCGAAGCCCGATGGCCGTGAAGAAGATGCGGTCTGGCGGGTGCGGGCTCGGCCGGGGTCCGCTGGCTCACCAGCGTCGATGGGCGCGGCTTCGCTGGTACTCGCGCCTCAGCTGCCGCACCAAGAGGGCGTAGCACACCCAGACCGCCACGCCGATCGCGATGCTCGACACAGTGGTGTTGAACACCGGGGCTTCTCGGGTGACCTGACGCAGCAGCCGCGCCGCGCGGATGTGGGCGACGGAGAAAAATCCCAAGGTAACCGTGATCCCCAAGGCGACGACGACGGATCCACCGGACAAGCGTGGGGTGCTCCCGAGGCGTCGCCCCGATTCCACGAATCTCAAGAAGATACGGAGCCACCCGCCGATGGTAGGGAGTAGCAAAAACCCAACGATGCCGGCGAGGCCAGAGACCGCGAGCGCAAGCTCGTTGGGGCGCATGACGGCTTCGTTCATGGGACCACGAGCCTACGTCGATCCGGCGTTGTGTGCCACGAATGCGTCCGGGGGCCGCTCGCCGCCGGGCCGGGGCGGTCCTCTGTGGCCGACGCGCGGGACGGGGTGGGCGAGGGTGGGCGGCCATTGGAGAACGAACAGGTCTCCGTGGCGGTGCGTTCGGTGGGGAGGAGAGGTCCGCTTCGGCGGTTGCGAGTGAAGGAGGTGTGGGTTGGCACGGAGCGCGCATAGAGCCGGCACATGCAGACTCATTATCTTCGCGCGTCGTCGTCCCACCTCCACCTCGACCTCCGGCGCATGGCGATCGCGGCCCCGTTTTGGGAGCGACTGCGTCGCGAGGTCGGGCCGGTGTTGGGGGCGCGGCTCTCGGCGTGTGGGGTGGAGTTGGTGCTGCAAGGTGGCGCCGCGAATCAGGTGCGCGAGCGCGTGGAGCGAGCGCTGCGGGCGGCGAGCCTGGCGAGCTTATTCCCGGCGGGAGCGTGGTCATTTCCTGAGCGATCGTCGTGGGTGGTCGACCCTCGCGCGGTGCCGGGGTTGGTGGTGGAGATGGCGCAGCGTGCTCAAGAAGACGCGCACGCCCAAGGTCCGTTCGAACCGCTGTGGTCGACGTTTCGAGAGACCGTGGGGGCGAGCGCGTCGCCCTGGCTCGACACGGCGGCCCTGAGTCGAGCCGCCGGCGTCTCTCGCCTCGAGCTCCCCGTGTGGGCGACGTGCCAAGATGGCCGAGGAGACAGGGGCGGGCGGCGTCGGCTTCGGCGGGCGGCGCTACGGTCTCGTGGGGTCTACGACTCGCTGAGCGTGCTGCAAGCCCTGTGCGCGGCGTACCGCTGTGGTCCGCAGACGCTTATGAACTCTGAGGAGGCTGCAGGCGTCGCCGTGGCCACAGCGGAGCGCGTGTCCCTCGATCCCGCCACCTTCGCCGCGCGTCTCGAGGTGTCGCGCGCGCGGGTGGAGGCGCTGTGGTCCGCAGTCGAGCGCGGGGCGCTGCGACCGAGGCACGACGCGATGGAGGCGGTGCGCCTTTGTCTTGGAGACGCGCGCTTGCGACGGCAGGTCCCAATTTTCCGGCTCATCGGGCCCCGCTGGTGTCGTCGCGCAGCGGTGCGGGCCTCCACAGCGACGCTCGCGCCCTCGCTCGAGGCGCGCAGTTCGTCGCTCTCGCGCGAACGTTGCGTTCAATCCGCGTGAAGTTGCCGCGGTCGTGACTGGGTGGTAGTCCCCCGTCCAACGTGGGGATTAAATCGACATGAACGCCGTCGAGCGCGACAAGCCATGGACCTGGGAGGTCAAGCGCCTCGCGGCGCTCGGTGGTCCCGTGGCGTTGACGCAGCTTGGGACCATGACGCTCGGCGTGGTGGACATGGTGATGCTCGGGCGCTTGGGTGTCGCGGAGCTGGATGCAGCGTCCTTGGGCAATGTTTGGATTTTTGGCACCCTCATCTTCGGGCTCGGACTGATCTTCGGGCTCGATCCTATCTTGACCTACGCGCACGGAGCGGGGGACAAGCGCCGCGTGGGGCTGGCGCTCCAACGTGGGGTGGTGATCGCCGTCGCGAGCAGCCTCCCGCTCGCGCTGTTGTGGTTGCTGACCGAGCCCGCGCTCCTCTTGGTCGATCAATCACCTGGGCTGGCGGCCATGGCAGGGGAGTACGTGCGCCTGCAGATCTTGAGCATCCCGTTTTTCATGGTGTTCAACGCACTGCGCCAATATCTGCAGGCGATGGGGCGGGTGGCGCCCGGGCTCTGGGTGGTCTTGGCCGGGAACGCGTTTAACGTGGTCGCGAACTGGGCGCTCATCTTTGGCCACCTCGGCTTTGACGCCATGGGTATCGAGGGTGCCGCCATCGCGACGGCGAGCACGCGGGTGGTGTTGTTGGTCTTGCTGTGGGCCTGGACGGTGGGGTTTGGACTCCATCGAGATTCGTGGGTGCCCTGGGGTCGAGAGGCGTGGCGCTGGAGTGGCTTGCGGGAGGTGCTCGCCCACGGCGTGCCCGTGTCACTCCAATACGGGCTCGAGATGTGGGCGTTTCAGATCGCCACCTTGATGGCGGGGGTGCTCGGGGAGCATCCGCTGGCCGCCCACAGTATCGTGCTCAACCTCGCGTCGCTCTCGTTCATGTTGCCGTTGGGCGTGTCGATCGGGGCGGCTGTGCGGATTGGGAATCTGCTCGGGGCGGGCTACGCCGTGATGGCCCGTCGCGCGTCGTTTATCGCGCTCGCCCTCGGTGGCGGGGTCATGCTTCTCCCGGCCTTGAGCTTCGTCGTGTTCCGCCATGGTCTGCCCGCGCTCTACACCGACAACGCTGAGGTGATCAATGCGGCCGCGGCCATCTTGCCCATCGCGGCGATTTTCCAGGTGTTTGACGGTGTGCAGGTCGTGGGCGGCGGTGTGCTTCGAGGGGGGGGCACCACCAAGCCGGCGGCGGCATTCAATTTTATGGCGTACTACGTGCTCGCGATCCCCTTCGCCTGGCTGATCGCGTTCAAGCTTGAGGCGGGTCTCGCAGGGATCTGGTGGGGGCTCGCGGTCGGCCTCTCCATCGTCGCGACCTGTCTCGCAATCTACATCGGGAAGCGCGGGCCCGGTCACTTGAGCGCCTCGTCCTAGGAGAGGTTCGCTCCGCGCGCGGGTCCGCCCCGGTATGGGGGTTGAATGAGGCTTCATCGCCCGGTGCGGCTGCCAGGCCGTTACGAGAGCCGGATATGCATGGAAGTGGGACGGCGCGCCCGTGTTCT
>CALKDV010000179.1 GCA_938084085.1 uncultured Nannocystaceae bacterium | reverse complement strand
CGACCCGATCCACCACGAGCGTCCTCTTGGGCGTGGGCCCACGCCCCGTCCGCATCCTCCGCGGTTTTGACGGTGCTTTGCCCTCTCCCCGAGGAGCTCATGACCGGCTTCACGACGCAGGGACAACCGATGTCTGCGACCGCCGCGTCAAACTCCTCACGTGTAGACGCGAAGCGATACGGAGAGGTCCGCAGCTCGAGCGTTTCGGCTGCGAGGCGCCGAATGCCCTCGCGATCCATGGTGAGCCTCGCGGCGCGGGCGGTGGGGATGACCGTGTGCCCCTCTTCTTCGAGCGCGAGGAGGGTGTCGGTCGCGATGGCCTCAATCTCCGGGACGATGAAGTCTGGTTTCTCCTCCTCGATCACCGCGCGGAGTCGGGCGGCGTCGAGCATGGGGAACACGTGCGCACGGTGAGCGACCTGCATGGCGGGCGCAGAGGCGTAACGGTCACAGGCGATGACCTCAACGCCGAGTCGTTGGGCCTCGAGCGCGACTTCTTTTCCAAGCTCACCGGAGCCGAGCAGCAAGAGTTTGGTGGGGGTGCGTGTGTTCGGGGTACCGAGTTCGATCATGGGAAGTGTGCGGCGCAGTTGGCGCGGACTCCTCGTGGAGACCTTACCGCAGGGGCAGGGCTCAAGATCCGGCAGTTCGCGGGATTGGACGGCCCAAGGGGCGGGCACCGGCGATGTGGGTACGTGCGCGAGAAGTGGCACAATCGGGCCATGCCCGCCGATTCATGTCCTTCGCGTGTGAGGCGACGTGACGAGGCGCGCCACCGCTTTGGAGATCTCCTTGATCGTCTCGTGCCGTTCTTGTTTCGCGAGGACCCCAAGGCGGACGCGGTGGTGTCGACGCTCGCGGAGGCGACGGCGGAGGGGCGACGGGACGCGATCTCGCACGCGCTGCGCTTGCCCTTCGAAGATCACGGGGGCGCGTGGTCCGACCTTCTTGAGGACGCGGTGACCGTGCCGATGTGGGTGGACTGGGCGGCCCTCGAGCGCGCGGGCCAGCTCTTTCGGCGGGCAGGGGTCGCGGGGGGGTTGGTGTTGGGCTTGAGATCCTTGGTGTTTGGCTACGCGGCGCCGGCGGGCAACAAACCGCTCGCCTTGTCGGGTCGGCTGGAGTCTTTTGGCGCGCGCCGGCTCGCGGAGACGGGGAAGTTCACCAGCGCGGTGTGTGCGTCCGGCGGCATGCGGGTCGGGGCGCCCGGCTGGTCGTCCACGTTGCGGGTCCGGTTGATGCATGCGCAGGTCCGACGCTTGATCTCCGCGTCCGCTCGCTACGACCACGTCGCGTGGGGGCGCCCAATCAATCAGCACGACATGCTCTCGACGATTCTCTTGTTCTCCACCGTGTTCACGGAGGGACTGGAGATGATGGGGCTCCGGGTGAGCGCCCAAGAGAAAGAGGACTACGTCCAGCTTTGGCGGTACGTCGCCCACGTGATCGGCGTCGACCATGAGTTGATCCCCACCTCGGAGGCGGAGGCGCGACGCTACGCGGAGCTGATCGAGTTAACGCAGGGGGCGCCCGACCAGGATTCCAAAGCGCTGACCCACGCGTTGTTGAATGGGCCAATTCGGGCGATGTCCAAGCGCGACGAACGCTCGCTGGCGGTCGCACGCACGCAGCGGGACCTCGCGGAGGGGCTGTGTCGCAGCTTCGTGGGGGAGGAGGTCGCCGACGGCCTCGGGCTATCCAAAACACCATGGCGCTGGACGATCCCGCTGCTGCGGCCATCGCTCCGCTCCATGGAGGCGGTGCGGGAGCGTTCGTCCCTGCTCACGGCCGTCGCCGAGTACCTCGGCACCTCGTATTGGGATCACGCGGTGCAAAGCGGGCTCCGGGGTGGCGTGGCCCAGTTCGACCTCCCCACAAGACTCCTGGGAAACGGGTGATCTGACTTGCGAGGCCGGGGTTTCGGCGGTACTGATGATCCATGACGAGTCGTTGGGATGCGCTGATGTCGTCCGTTCGCGTCGGCGCGCCGCAGCGTCGTCGCCCCGATACGCGGCTTGAGTTTGAAGTGGATCATGACCGGATCGTGTTCTCCCGCGCGTTTCGTCGCCTCCAAGACAAAACGCAGGTGCACCCGTTCGCTGAGAATGATCACGTCCGGCGACGGCTGATGCACAGCATCGAGGCAGGTTCGGTCGGGCGTTCACTCGGGAGACGCGTAGGACTCGCCTTGGCGGAGGAGGGGCACACCACGGCGACGGCGGCCGAGGTTGGACAGGTGGTCCAAAACGCCTGCATCGTCCACGACATCGGCAACCCCCCTTTTGGACACAGCGGAGAGGCGGCCATTCGAGACTGGTTCCGAGGTCCCGAAGCGGATCGACTCGGGGTGTTTGAGGGCTGCTCTGCGCTGCAGACCTCGGACCTTCAGATCTTCGAGGGCAACGCCCACGGACTCCGGGTGGTGACCCGCCTCGAGAACTACAGCAACGCGGGAGGTATGCGGCTGACGGCGGCGACGCTCGGCGCCTTCTTGAAGTACCCGTGGTCGAGCGCAGACCTTCGCGCTGAGGGTGGCAAGTTCGGGTTCTTTGAGTCGGAGCGAGGCGTTGTGGAGGCGTTCATGGGGGAGTGCGGCGTGGCGATACAAGGGGACGCGTGGGCTCGTCACCCCTTGGTCTACCTCGTCGAAGCCGCCGACGACGTCTGCTACGCCCTCGCAGATCTCGAAGACGGGGTGGAGCTTGGCGTGCTTGGCTTCGATCGGGTCGAGGCGCTCCTTCTCGAGTTTATCGAGGACAAGGTGGCCTACGGGGCCGCGCGCGATGAGGGGCGCGCCCTCGAGCTGCTTCGCTCTGCGGCGTTGAGGAGCGTGATCCCAGCGCTGGCAGAGCACTTCATGCGGTGTCGAGAGGAGATGGAGGCCGGGGGGGCCGTGGCGCCGTTGCTCGACGGTTGCGCCCATGGATCCACCTTCCGCGCGGCGCAGGCGTTGGCTGAGCAGGAGGTGTTCTCTCATCCACGAAAGGTCTACGCAGAGATCGGGGCGTTTCAAATCCTCTCGGACTTGTTGTCATGCTACATCGGGGCGGTTTTGGAGTCCCGCCGAGCAGACGGCTCCGCGAGGAGCGCTCGCTCTGTGCACCTGCTCCGACTGATGGGGAACGCGGCGCCGACGGATCAGATGGACGACCCCACGGCGATCCGTCGCGTGGTGGATCACCTCGCGGGGATGACCGACGGCTACGCCGCGCGGGTACACCAGCGGATCATGGGTTCGCGCCAACGATAGGCGGTCCGTGGGCGATCACGAGGGCGGAATGACCCAGACGTCGGCGGGTTTGTCGGCGGTTGGTTTCTCTGTCGGAGTCTCGCGTGGGCTGGGCTCGACCTCCGGTGCGGGGATCGAGTGCACGATGATCTCGAGTCGACGTCCGCCCTTAAACCGTTGGACGACGGTTTTGAGGGGACAGCGGAGGACCTCGCGAAATGACGCACCCTCGGTCTCATAGCGGACGATGAGGATCTGTTCGGAGTGGTCCGCGTCGAAGACGCCGATGGTCACCCCGACCG
>CALKDV010000178.1 GCA_938084085.1 uncultured Nannocystaceae bacterium | reverse complement strand
ATCCACGCACCCCCGATGAGAACGGCCAAAATCTCCGCAGCATCGGCAGCACCGAGGCTGTCGCTGGCGTCGTCTCGCTCACGCCCCCTCCTCCGGTGAGTCATGATCTTCGCGCGCCTTGGACTGATGCGCGACCGCCTGGGCGTACTCGCCCCCCATACGCACGAGGTCGTGGTGCGTACCGCGCTCGACCACGCGGCCCCCCGCCAGCACCAAGATCTCGTCGGCGTGCTCCAGGGCGGAGGTCCGATGCGACACGATCAACGTGGTCGGGCGCTGCCCCGCTCCTCCAAGGGTTCGGATCGCCTCGACCAACTTGGCTTCTGTGCGCTGGTCCACCGCGCTCAAGACGTCGTCGAGCAAGAGCAGACGGGGACTCCGATAGAGCGCACGTGCCAGCGCCGCCCGCTGGCGCTGGCCCCCAGACAACATGACGCCGCGCTCTCCGACAATGGTGTTGAGCCCCTCGGGCAACAAGGCGATGTCGTCACGGAGGCTGGCCTGATCGAGGACCCGAACAAGGTCGTGATCCACCCCAGCGGACCGCGCCTCCTGCACGAAGACCTCTTCCTCTGTCGTCTTCACCGGTTGCAGACGTCCGACCTGATCCTCACGCGCGTCGCTCGTGAGGCGATGGCCGCTGATCTCGCCGCGGAGGCGAATATTGTCGCGCAGAGTCGTGGAGAAGAGGAACGGGGTCTGGGGGACCACCGCCATCTTCTCGCGCATCGCGGAGAGATCGAAGCTCCTCGCATCACGACCATCGAAGGCGATGGCGCCGACGGGGAGATCGTGAACCCGCGCGATCAACTCGATCAGGGTCGTCTTTCCAGATCCCGTCTTCCCGAAGACCCCCAGGGTCGCGCCCGGCTCGATGGTCACGCTCAGATCTTGAAGCGCCGGAGAGTCGCCGTCTGGGTAGGCGAAGGTGAGCGAGCGAATGTCGATGCGTGGAGGCGATTCAAGCCCTCGCTCATCGGCTGCAGGAGGCACCCCCGCGTCCACGTCTTGGATCTTCCGAATCCGCTGGAGCGCCACAACACCGCGCGAGATCGCAGTAAGCACCCACGCCAACGACAGCAACAACATCGCCATGTTCGCCAGCAGCACCGAGAACGCGGTGAGATCCCCCACCTGGAGTTGTCCAGCGATCACACGTTCGCCCCCGATCCACAGCACGATCCCCGTCGCGAAGATGCCGGAGAAGCCGAGCACCGGCATCGCGAAGGCGCGAATCCTCGATATCTCAAGCTGCAACGCGAGGTAGGTCTTGTTCCGAGTACGGAAGCGCCCCTCCGCCACTCGCTCCGCTCCGTTCGAGCGGAGCGTGCCTACGCCCGCGTAGCTCTCCAATGTGCACTCCGACAGCGCGGCCAACAGCTCGAGCGAGACCCGCACGCGCAGATAGAACCGACGCACCGTCCACGCCATAAAGACACCTCCTGCGAGCACCGGGACCGCGCACCACGCCGTCAGCAGCGGATCGAGCGTATACATCTGCCAAATGTGCAGGGGAACCGCGACGGCTACGTTGAAGATCTGGAGGCCCGCGAACCCGACCAAGAGCCTCACCGACTGCATGTCGTTGGTGGCGATACTGACGAGCTCCCCCACTTTTCGGTTCGCGAAAAAGCTCCGCTGAAGCCCCAGCATCACCCGAAAAAGATCATTGCCGAGGCGATACTCAATATCGCGGCCAGGGTTAAAAAACAGGGTCCGCGACAGGGTCCGTACGCCGACGAGTAAGACCGACCACAAGGCCACTTGCACCGTGAGTCCCCGCGCGCGGGCTCCACCATCGACGAGCCCGTGCTCCCCGTCGAGGGAGTTCACCACCTCCCCGATCAACGTCGGGATATGGACTGTGGCCCAGTTCGTGAGGGCAAGCGCGACAAATCCAAACGCGTAGAACGGCAAAAACCGGACCGCATACGTCGAGAGGAGTTGGATGAGGGCGCGCACAGGCGTGATACGGCGGAGGGGACTTCGATGGGAGGTACGCCCGCGGTCGCTCGGCGCCTCGGGAGTGTGACCGATTCGACTCCGAAACTCTACCGCGACCTCCCGATCATTTGAGGGGGAGGATGCCCGTCATCGTCGGCGCCACCGTGTCCACACCATGGGACGGTACCCGCCGCAAGAGTGAGTCCAGTCTCGACGTCCATGGGACACCTCAAAACCGTCTCTTCGGCGCGCTCCTACGAGCGACCGAGGCCAGCATCGCCTCGTCGAACCTCGGGTCTCACCGCTACCCCTATGAGCCACGCCCTCCCCTTCAGGGCCCGGACAGCAACAGCAGCCGCTCGTCTTTCTCGATCTCATCGAGCTCCGCCCCCAACGCGGCGAGATCCGCGCGCAGTGTGGTCAAAATCAACTCAAAGCGCTCGGTCGGCTCTTCCATCGAACCGAGGCCGGTGTTGAGGTCTTCCCAGGCGCGAAAGGCCCTCGCCGCTCGCTCGTAGGTCTCTCCTTTCAGCCCAGGGTCACTCTCGAGCTTTTGAAACTGGGACTCAAGACCGCGCACGCGCCGATCGTAGCCCCGCATGAATCGCTCGTAATCCCCACGAGATTTCCACCGCGGTACCGCCGTCTGCAAGCGCCCCAAGATCCGCTCGAACTGCCGGACAAATCTACGGTACACGCCGAGCTCGTCGAGGACCACCCGCCGCGCCAAAAGCTCGAGCCTCGCCGCCTCCTCACGTGAGCGCTCTTCCGAGGTCTTGAAGCCCGCCTGCGCCCGCGCCTCGCGAAGCTCCTCCGCGCTCATCGTAGTGTCGTCATTCGAACGCTCCATGCGGCGGACCGGGATCGTCTCTGCGTCCGAGGGCGCCTCGTGGACGCCCGCGTCTTTGCATCCTACGACGGCCCCAACGACGAAGACGGCGACACCGAACCCAGCTCTTTGGAGGTGGCGCCTCCGCGCGCCACGCGAACGCCCCCACGGAGGAGCGACTGTCTGTTGCGGCGCGCGGCGCTTTTCCACATGCACAGGCTATCACCTCCCAGGCACGCGCGCTCGCCCCTCGCATACGAAGTCGCGGCGGCAGCGGCGTGCGCCGCCGCGGCTTCTCTGCCCAGCGCCACAAGCCTACGAAACCGAACAAAGTTCATGAGCCCGATTCGCGCTGAGGTACACTCCGCGCCATGAAGCGTGCTTCGATTTTCCTCTGCCTCGCTTGCATCACCGCCGCGCCTGGGTGCGCCTCGAAATCCTCTGAGACCCCCGCGGTGGAGCCGAGCCAAGCCGCTTCGCCGAGCGACATCGGGGAGGGCGCCACCCTCGATTCACAGCCCGCGCCAAAGACAGAGATCGAGAAGATCCAGATCGCCGTGCGCACCCACCACCTCGACACCTTAATAAAAAAGCTTGAGACGCAGGCGGCGCGATGGACCGGGGTCGAGCTGAGCCTGACGGGGCTCGCAGCCAGCATGACCGGTGGGGGTGCCTTGTCGTCTGTCGACCTTGGCGGCCGCCTGTCGCTGGACGCGGCGTATCCCCAGCCGGGCCAGCAAGCGCGCCCTGAGGACCTGGAGTTTCAAAGCTTCGTCCCCTCTGACGATCCCCAGGCCTTGATCGCCGCCAGCGAGTCCATGCAGCCGCTGGGCGAAGGCCTGTGGAGACTCGCCGTGGACGACGATATCTCGGCGCTTGTTCGCGAAGAGGCGGCGGGAATCACCTTCGCGACGGACTTGTCCGGGCTTGACCGTGCGCGCTCCGAGCACGCCAGCGCCGAAGCCCTCGACCCACGTTTTCAACTCCAAGTCGAGGTGACC
>CALKDV010000177.1 GCA_938084085.1 uncultured Nannocystaceae bacterium | reverse complement strand
CGGCGCCGCGCTGCAGCAGCCCCCGGAAGTGGTAGCTGTCGAGGTAGTCGACCTTCACCCGAAGCGCGAAACGGTCAAACAGCGCCGTCAGCCCGTCGTCGGTCGGCACCTCATTGCTCGCCGCGATGAGCGAGATGAGCGGCACGCGGAGCGACTCGCTGCCATGCATAAACCGCCTCGAGTTGAGCACGGACAGCAGGCTGTTAAGGATCGCGCTGTTCGCCTTGAAGATTTCGTCGAGGAAGGCGACCTGGGCCGTCGGCAGCATGCCCTCGATGCGACGCCGGTATTGTCCCCCTCGAAACGCCTCGATGTCGACGGGGCCAAAGATCTCGTTGGGTTCCGTGAAACGCGTGAGCAGATAGTCAAAGTAGCGTGCGTCGAGGAGCCCGGCGAAGGACCGCGCGAGCGCGCTCTTCGCCGTTCCCGGAGGACCGACCATCACCATATGCTCGCCCGCGATGGCGGCGACGAACATCAATCGGATGGCCTCCTCCTTTCCGAGGAACTGCTGTTCGAGAGATCGCGCGGCCGCGTGCAGCTTCATCGAAATTTCTGGGAGCGCTGGCGTCACAGGAGGTGGACTTAGGTTTGTCATGAACGATGGCCTTGTGTGAGCGCTGGCGCGAAGGTGTCTCGCATCCAGCGCAGTTCGTCACGGCTGATGATGCCACGGACGAAGGAGCGATACTCTGTCCAGCGCCCCTCCATCGCCGCACCGAGGGATTGAATCCCCGGGTCCCCGAGCAGCGGCGCGAGCGGATCAAGCAAGAGGGGGAGCCCAAAAAACAGTTTCCATGCGGGAGACGACGACGGCGCCCCGAGACCCGCGCGCGTCTTCATCTCCAGCACCTTAAGGATGTGAAGGTGGACGAGGGCTGCGACGAGCGGGGCGGGCTTGGAGTCCTCGGAGTCCAGGGCGAGCAGTTCCTCAGTCGCCGGTTCAACCGGCGGAGGTGCTCGCTCTGCGGTCCCAGGGTCCGTCGTCGGCGGTCCTTGCTCGCTTCCGATGCCGAGCCCGAGGTCGTCGAGGACGCGCTCCAACACCGCGGCGCCGATGAGGTCCCAATGTTCGGAACCCGCCCACGCGTACACCACGGCCCGCGCGTAGCTTGGATCCTCGAGCAACGACGACACCGGCCCCAACGACGGTCGCCCAGTGGCCCGGTCTGCGTGAATCAAGGCGGTCAGGGGGCTCGCGCGGAAGGCCCTCGGCAAGAGTCGCTCCGCCGGTGAAGAGTGCCGAAAGGTGAGCCAGTTGACTGTCTCTTCCCGTTGCAAGAAGGCGACCGACTCAAATAACCCGAGCCCGCGCGGCGCGGGTTGGCCAAAATAACGGAGGTCGGCTTCCCTCGTCTCCACAATCTGATCCACGCGGAGCAAGCGTACGACGGCCTCCATCGCCAGGTCCCGCGCGACAACTTGGGACGGAGAGTCGGGCTGCGCACGATCCAGGAACGACGCGGTCGTGTCCTCCACAAGCCTCCACTTCGCGTCGCTGGCCCACACCTGACCAAGCTGGGGATGGTCAAAAAACAGCAGGTTGTGGAGCCCCATCCAGAAGACGAGCTCAAACGTATCCGGCTCCGCCAGGAGCGGACGCTCCACGCGCCGGTAACCACAGTCCACCCGCGCCGCGTGTACATCCGCTCGCGTCAGCAGCCCCACATCACCACGGAAGTTCTCGAGGTCTTGAGCGGAGAGCGGTTTTTTCAGTCGAACCGTCCCGCCACCAAGCAGCGGCAGCACGAAGTCGTTGACGAATGCGTCGAGCGGCGCGCCCATGACCTAACTCTCCCCCCGGTATCGCCAGAGCGCGAAGCGGCCTAGCCGCTCGTTCGAGATGGTCGGATCCGTGTCCAAGCTCCCCGGAGGATCGGACACCACCTCCGCGAGGACAGGCGTCGACGCACGGACCGCCCGCGCATCGAGGGGCATGCGCTGCGCCGCCGGAATCCGAATGGCGCACGCGGCGGCGTCATCTGGGTAGACCGCCAACTCTTCCGCCTCCAATCCCAGCAGCTCTCGGACAAGCTGGGGCCGCACCCTCGGCCACAGCTCGTGTCCGTCGGGCACCAAGACGCCCGGCGCCGCCTCCACCATCCTTCGCCCGAGGGGAATCATCGCGGAGGCCCCAATACGTCCCCCGCCCCCCCGCTCGGAGAGCACCAAGACCCCCTCCTTGAGCGTGACGAATTCGCAGCTGCGCAGAACGCTGGGCGGGAGCAGGTACAAAAGACCGCCGATCATCGAGGCCTGGGACCACGCGATGAGGACTCCACTCGGCTCCCGCGCCACGTTGGTCGTTCGCAGCGACAGCGAGACGGTCGAGATCTCGGGCGCGAGGAGGCGCGCTTCTTCGTCGTCGGGCGGTCTCGTCGAGAGTTCGTGCTCCACGAGGTAGGTCCCGTCCACGAATTTCGGCGAGCCGGGTATTCGCTCGACCCGGTCGGCGCGCCCGCGAAACAGGTACATCTCATCTCCGGGGAGGCAGGCGTTGGCGGACGCCAAATGGATCGGATGCCTCCACCCCACCTGAACCGCCGCGCGAGAGGAGACGGGAACGAACAGTTCCACCCCAGGAATCGCCTGGAGGATGTCCAAAATCCGTCCTGGAGGCGTTCGCAGCCGCAGCAATAAGCTCCCCGGTTCACCGTCCCGTAGGGACAGCCGGATGCCTGCCATCGCCACCTGCCGTCGCCACAACCACGAGGTGATTCGCGACGACAATCCGGGAGAGACGAGCACAAGCGCCATCTCCCGAAGTCCGCACAGCTCGGGGTCATTATCGATTTTGTCCCCCGGAATCGGCTGCGGTCGCATCGACAGCCGCTGAACGAGCTCGATGGGGTCGAGCCTGTCGATCACCCGTAGACGCGTGGCATAGGTCTCGGAGACGGCCACGACGTCGTCAGGCCCCACAGCGCCGACAGTCTCCGCCGGGTTTGCAAGATCGAAGCCGAACGGGGTCTGTCGATCCCGCGGCAAGATAAAGATGGAACCCGCGCCGGTGTACGTCACCGACTGCACCACACTCGCCAACCGTCGGATACGCTCCACGGCGTAGCTGTCCCCTCCTTGACACCGCAATAAGAACGCCCGGCCGCCCCCCTCACGCCGACCCGTCTCAAGCGTCATGCTCAAAAAAAGCTCATCGAGGCTCATCTCTTCGCTGTACGCGCCCAGGAAACCGACCAACCTATCGATGGTTTCAAAGATCGCGAGGATCTCGCGGCCGACGGCGACTCCCCGGGCGTCCACGAAGAGGCCATGGAGGCGAAACCGTGTCTGCCCGGCGGCGACGGGCTCGAGGAGGGATTGGGCCATTTCGGCGGAAGTGTAGCAGGCCCTGGGACCTTCGCGTCACATGGCTCGCCGTACGCTGCTACATTCTGACTGGTGGCCGGAGATGACCACGAGCGCCCCGCGAAGAAGGACTCCCCTTCCGGACTGTCGCGGCGACGCGCCCTCAAGAGTGCGATGGAGCTGGAGCAGCTCGGGGAGCACACGCTCGCCGCGCGCGTGTTTGAAGATCTCGGAGAGGAAGGCCAAGCCGCGTCGCTGCGCCTCGAGGCGGTCGACGAAGCGGTCGCGCTCCGCGACCGCCTGAAAGTCTTGCGCGAGGGCGCCGGTCGAATCGGCGGCGACACCGCGCAGGGGCGGCAGCTCCAC